>JAJXZU010000033.1:0-4598 GCA_021779895.1 bacterium | reverse complement strand
CTAAAGGCGTATAAAACAAGGAACAGATGGCAAATTCCGCTAAGTGAAATTAAAAAATTTGAAGGGAAAACACAAATCAAAAAGGAGGTGATAGAAAATGGCAAAAACAAGACAAGAGCTATTCGATGAGAACGAAGACCTTCTTCAAGAAAACTCGGATTTGAAGGACGCTCTTCAGGACGTTGTCGACCGCGCATCGGAACTACTCGAAGATGGCGACGAAGACCAAGACGAAGACAACGATGATTAATGATATCTAACGCCGGCAGGATTAATTTCCGCCGGCGGATAAAAAAATTATTTTAAGTTTAAAATCAAATATGCAAATAACTATAAAGAAAATTCAGGATATTAAGGTCGGACAACGAAATCGCGGCTACAGCCCTGCAAAAGTTAAAGAATTGGCAGAAAGCATAAAAGAAATAGGCCTCTTGCACCCCATTGCTATTGACGAAGATAATATTTTAATTGCCGGTCTTCATCGCCTCGAAGCCGCTAATATGCTCGGTTGGGACGAGATACCCTGCTCGGTTGTTAAATTAAGCGAAGAAGACACGGAACTCGCTGAAATAGACGAAAATCTTATCCGTGCGGAACTTACGGAACTCGAAAAAGCGGATTTATTCTGTCGGGCGAAAGAGTTATACGAGTTAAGGCATCCGAAATCTACAAGGCTTGAAAAAGTTAAGCATAATTTGAAACAGTATTCTACCGATGCGACAATTATTAGCGACTCGGAAAAAAATAACGATAATACGGGTTTCACGGATTATGCCGCCGTAAAACTTGATAAAGCTCAAAGTTCCATTCGACAATCCCTGCAAATTTCCAAAACTATAACTCTGGAGGTCAAGGAACTTATTAAGAATACTCCCCTTGCGGATAACAAGACCGAATTATTGAGTCTTGCCCGTATAGAGCCGGAAAAGCAGTTGGAAGTTGTCGGCATCTTGAAAAACGGAAATGCAAAAAAGGTTAAAGAAGCAATCTATCAAGTAAGGCGCGACGAGTTCACGGCTTCTATTAGAAAAGCCGAACAGGCAACGAACCGCACGGACTTAGGCATATCAACTGAAGTCGAGGTATTCCCCGGAGACGTTTTTCGGTTGGGTGAAAATATTCTGATATGCGGGGATAATACCGACCCCGCTGTTATCGAATATCTCAGGCAGTTTCATTTTTCTTTGTGTTTCGCCGATCCCCCTTATAATTTAGGCGTGGCTGATTATGACAAAGGAAATTTCGTGTGGACTCAAGACTATCTAACGGAAATATCGGATATAGTGGCTGTTACGCCGGGCATAAATAATATTCCATTTTTCTTGAAAAAAACTCAAATGGCCTATTGCTGGCTTTTAATTTGCCACGCCAAGAACCTACAATCTGGTTGTGCAATAGGCTATACCCACTATTATCCTATTTTTCTTTTTACAAATTTAAGGGTGGTGAATTTCGGAATTAAGGATTTTTTTGCTATCACGCTTCCGCCGATGCCGGAAACAGATAGGGATATAGCTTTCAAGCGCCAAAAACCCGCAGGGTTACTTACTTATTTAATCAATAGTTTTACAAGGGAAGGGGATTTGATTTTAGACCCCTTTGCAGGAAGCGGCCAAACGCTTATGGTATCCGAAGCATTAGGGCGGAAATGTGTAACGGTAGAAATACTGCCCGAAATGGTTAGAAAAATCATAAATAGATATGAAGGCAAATTTAAGATAAAAGCGGCTAAGATTGATGAGCTGTGAATTAAGAGTAAAAAGCCCGCTTTGGGAAGCGGGCTTAATAAAGTATGCTTTGATATATACACTTCAAATCATACCGTCTATAAATTAAAAAGTCAAATTAATTTTATGGAGGTATTTATTGTGAAAAACATCATCTCTTTTTTAGATTTAAACGGTATCAAATTCAAAAAATCCGGCCAGAGCTATGTTTGCCGCTGTCCCGTTTGTAAAGGCGATAATGAGCTTTATAAACACAATGCCCAAGTGAATGTAAAGTTTAATAATATATATTGCTATTCCGAAGGCAGGGTGTATTTTGTAAGCGATATTAGGGCGGCGTTGGGAGGGAGGATATTATGAGCTACGAAAAAAAAGAAGAAACCATTGCCAGAAGGAATAATGACACAACCAAATTCGAGGAACTTCTATTGGCTGAAATTCCCGCAGTTTTGTGGAATATTGGCGCGGATACTTTTAATGATATTGGTTTAACGCCGGATGAAAAACTTATTTTTTATCCGGCAAACGACACGACTATAACAAGAAACGCCGTGCGCAAAGACGGCAATGTTATAAAATGGGATTGGCAGAAGGATAGGAAACAGCCCATATTCAACCGGCTAACCGGTAAGAAATTAATATTTTTTGCCTCCGGCGTTGCCGAATGGCTTATACTCGACTGGCTCGGATTGGATTATATCGTTCTACCCTCCGATGCTATAAAGAAGGGTATAACAAACTTCACCGGCAAACTGAGCGGCAAGGCGTTAATAATTCTACCCGACCACGACGCCAGTTTTCAAGGCGTTATAGATTTCGTTAAATCCGTTTTGCCAAATTCTTATGTTTTTAACGCATATTTCTATGAAGATAAAGACTTCAGGGATTATTGCAGGCGTGTTTGCGAGCCTGAGAGCTTTGAAAACAAAGACGCATTTATCGAAACCGTTTTTTATAATATCTGGATATGCGCCGGCGGATCAGAAGCGAAGGGCGACCCTGTTAGCGAAGATAACCTTTTTGAAAAGATAAAGGGGGCGTCGCCGTTATCCAAATTTTTTGAAGATAAGATCCTTATTTTTTACGACCCTAAAGCTAAAGAACATGCGATATATGACGGTGAATTAAATTATTATAAAAAGGAAAAAGTCTCAGAATATATAAAAAAGACGAAGTTTGGGGGCGAATCTTTAAGAGATGCTAAGAAAAAGGCAGAGTTATACCTGCATAAATGCCCCATGTATGAAGTTATTTTGGATACAAAACTTTCTTTCGGCGTAAACGGAAATCAATTTAATATATTTGAGCCGACGGATGTTATGGCATATAAGGTAAACGATGCAGACAGGCGTGATATCGACCTCGATTATGTAGAGAAAAATTTTCCTCGCATAAATATACTGCTCGGCAACCTGTTCACTTCAAACGAAAAATCAAAATACTTTTTAAACTGGTTTAGTTATATTTTAAACACCGGCGAAAAAACAAGAAATTGCATCGTTCTTACCGGCGAACAGGGCACGGGGAAGGGTCTGCTTTACGAATTTATTATTAAAAAGGCTTTCGGAAAAGCATATTGCGTAAATCTTTTATCCCACAGCATTAAATCTAACTTTACGGGGATGCTCCATAATAAATTGTTTTTTGTGGCGGAGGAAATGGAGAAAAAGTCATCCTACGATATCCTTAATAAGCTAAAAACATATATCACGGATTCTAATATTCTTATTGAAAATGAAGGAGTCGATGGTTTTAGCGCAAAAAATATGTTTAATATGATGATATTTAGCAATTCGGCGACCCCCCTGAAAATAGAGTCTTCGGACAGAAGATATTCCGTTTTTAAATGCGATATTCCAATCAAAAATATTATTAATACGAATGAGCTTGTAAAAGAATTAAAAAAAGAATCATACGATTTTTTAATATATGTAAAATCCTTAAACTACGATGAAGATAAAGCCACGAACCTATTGAAAACGGAAGAAAAGGAGATTGCAAAAGAAGGCTCTATGCCGGAGGAAGAATATATTGCACATCTATTAAAGGAAAAACGATTTGAGGAATTAATAGAGAGGTATCCGGAGGCGAAAGACGAGATAGGGGAAATAAAGCGGGACACTGAAAAATACAACGGCTATTCCCTTACATCTCGCGTCAAAGATTTTTTTTCAAAAATACTGCCGGAAAATAAAAAAATACAAAACAAACTGCGTATATATTTCGGCAAAGCAAAACAGACAAGGTTAGAAAAAGAAGACAGGGGTTCTTGTTATAAAATATGTAAAGAGGCAAGACGGCAAGACGGAACAAGACTGCAAGACAGAGAACAAGACAAAGAAATGCAGTATTCGTAAGGCTTGTCTTGCTGTCTTGTCTTGCCGTTTTTTTAAAAAAGTTTTTAAGAAAAATAATAAGAAATGGAGATTAACATGAAAGACGAAAAATTAATCGCCCGCAAAGGCAGAAATGAATATCAAAAGTTTTTAGATAAAAAACCGCTCAGCTATAAATCGGCGGTGCTGGCTCAATGCTATGTTTGTTATGTTATGGCGGCGGATGCGGATAAATTAGACTGCTTGAGTAAAGACTGCCCGCTTTATATCTTTATGCCCTATAATCCAAACAAAAGAAAAAGGGTATTAACGGACGAACAAAAGGCAAAAATAACGGAGGCGTTTTCAAAGAGTAAAAATATTTATGCCGCAGACTAAGAATTTCCGAAGCTGTGGGGTTTTAAATCGGTTTTAACCGACCGGCAGGTATAAAAACATTCACTCGATAGAAAAAGGGCAAAATGCCGCCTTAAAATCATTATCTTAACGATGACAAAGCTAATAGATATTAAAACATTATCGCAATCCTTAAGCG
>JAJXZU010000075.1:0-4631 GCA_021779895.1 bacterium | reverse complement strand
TAAAGAACTTTCGCCCAAACCGTTATGTATTACGTAATGCACTTTACATCCTAACTCTTTGAATTTAAGTCCAAAACGATATATCGTCGATTTGTTCCCGTGATTTTGCGGGTGAGAAGCAACGGGAGAGAAATATAAGATATTGAAATTATTATTATTTTTACCATGCCTAACTTTAGGAGTTTCAGTAAAATCAGTTTCCGGTTTATTTTCTAAAGCTTTGGTATTTCCTATTAAATTATTATAAGCCCTTATATCGATTAAAAAATACCTTAGTTTAATAGAAATATGCTTAAAATTATGCTCCTGAATTATAGAATCGATATCGTTCAAATAAATAAGCGGATTTTCGTTGATAAATAAAAATAGATTGGGATTGTGAAGAACTACATTAGGACTATATAATATCTTATTCGTTATATCCAGTTTATTTTCCTCCGATATTAGACTAATTGAATTAATCGATAAAAAAGCTTTGCAGTTTAGGGGCTTAATTCTTATATTTTTTATTTTTTCCTTGTCCGTCAGGCTAAACGTAAACTCCTGCATTTCGCTTGCCAATTTCACCGGTATTTTTTCGGAAGATAACTCTTTTAGCCCCGAAGCTTCAGTCGTATCCGCAATATCGTAAAAAATTCGTATAAATAAATCGTCGTCTTTCATATTGCCGTCCTTATCTTTCGGCTGTTTTTTTTATTATATCCTGCAAATTTATGCTCATTTTTTTCCAATCATGCTCGTCAACCCACTTTTGCTGCAATATTCTGCTCTTGTTTAATTCAAGCGGATTTTCTATAAAAAACTTAATCCCTTTATATATAGACAGGATATCCGTTCCCGGCAAAAAATTTACTATATCGCCGACCTCTTTAAAAATTTTTAAAGGCGTGCATAAAACCGTTTTGCCCGCGGATAACCCGTATCTGACGGCGCCGCTTGCGGACTCTAGGGTATTCTGATAAGGATACGCAACGATATCCGATAACGACAGCAATCTTAACGATTCGTCGTCCGTCAAATAGTCCGTTATAAATGTAACGTCGGATTTAAGTCGTAAATCATTAATCGCGGATATACATTTATCGTAATAATCTTTGAAGGATTTATCCGGCCGCAAAGAATTTATTAATAAAAGGTGCAGGTTATTATGCTCTTCCTTTAATTTATGAAAAGCGTGTATAAGCTCAAGAATGCCTTTATGCGGCATTAAAAATCCGAACGAAGAAATTATACGCTTGCCGCCAAATCCCATTTTATGCCTTAAATCGTCGATAAATTTTTCTTCAAATTCCGCCTTCCTGGCCCCCGGAGGGAACAAAAGCGTATTATTCTTTAGACCCAATCCGCTTAATATGTTTAAATCGGCGTTATTATGGGCCAGTAAAATATCTGCTTTCTTAAGCTCGCCGGCTATGAATGCAAGCGAAGATTTAACGGCCGCGCCCGTTTCGCCGATATCTTCTACTACATGCAAATCCGCAATTATCTTAACCCCGTACTTTTTAACTTTATCGATAAAGTCGGATATCTCGAAAATATTAAAAAAAGCGGGATGAAACTGTATAATAACTATATCAATTTTATTATTAAATATTTCTTGTATAACTGAGTCGAGGTTTTTGTCGTTAGAATCGTTCCAAATCCTGAAAACGTTATTGCCGTCATTGTTTATTAAGTCACCAGAATTTACTTTATTTGCAAAATAAAAAATTTCGAAATCTTTTTCGTTAAAATTTTCCGAAAGAAATTTAGAATGAGTGGCAATGCCGCATTTAGTATTCCAAGAACTCAGCCAGCCTATCTTAATCCTTTGTCCGTCAGTCGCCGCTTTATACCCAAGTGCGTCTTCATATTCCGCTATAATTTTATTTAGTCTTCCTTTATATTTTGAGCTTATTGCCTCTGGAGAATAATACTTTTTTATAAACTCTCCGCCTCTTGCCCCGACTGTTTCCGCTTCGATCCTGTTGCCGAACACGCGCCGCATATAATCCGCCGCTTCGTCGATGTCAGTCTCTGCCCACACGTTGCCTTTTTTATACGCTCCGTAATCGCCGTCCACTTCTACGAGCCTGTAGCCGACGGGAAAACTGTTATCTTTATTCATAAAATCGATATTGCCGGAATATCCGGCAGCTATTACGGGCTTGCCGAGAGCCATGGCTTCCGCCATAGTCAAACCGAAACCTTCAGACCTGTGAAGGGAAACATAACAGTCGCAGGCATTCATAAGCGAATAAACCTGCTCTTTCGTATAAACCGAATCCGCTATTGAAACGTTATAGCCCTTTACCGAGTTTAACAGCCGGTAAAATTCTTTTTTATTAAATTCGGAATGAGAGGTTTTTAAGAACAGCATAGCTTTATCCGTCGGCGAAAAAGCCTTTTTAAATGCCTCGACTACGGCAAACGGATTTTTTCTTTCAATTTCGCTCTGAAAATCGAAAATAAAAAGAAACGTAAAAACATCTGGCGGTATATTTAAACCGCGTCTTACCGCCTCTTTTTCTATCGGAATATTTTCGGGCGAAGGCGATAAAGAAATACAATGCGGAATTTTAACTACCGGAATTTTAACGGTTTTTAAAATAGCTTTGGAAACAGCCTGAAAAGAAAAATCGGAAGGGGTCCAAATCTCGTCGAGATAATATGATAACCGCGCCCATTCTTCCGGAAATTCGTCAAGCTCCCAGACCCAGTAGCCTATATTGTAATGCTCGTCAAAATAAGGCATATTAGCTTCATTGGCAAAATTTACGAATACGTCGGGATTGACGTGTATTAAATTAAAAAGATAAGGATTGCCTCGGGAAAAATCTTTTGAATCGTAAGTTTTATCGGCATTAACGGAACCTAAATCGGTAATGTTGTTTAAAACATACGGGATACGAGCCGTTTTAAGCGCTTCTATGTCCGACCTTACCGCCGACCCGAGCCCTTTTTCCGATTGAATAAGCCCCGATACGTTTACTCCGAAAGGAAATTTATCCGTATTTAAATTATGCTTCATATTGTTCCGTCTTTTCCTTCTTTCAAGGCATAAGCTTCTATCAATTTGCCTAAGGCATCCTGCAATTGCCTAATCGTCAATCTGCTGTTTTCTAACTCCGTCATTAACGAATTTATATCTATATTATTATAATCGTCTTCCGGATAAATAAATTTAGGGTGAATTATTTCTGAAATTTCGCGTCGTTCCTCCACGAAATACTGTTCGTTCTGCGAGTAAGTTCCTTCCTTATGACCGTGGCCTATATTAGAAACAAGATTTTGATTTGGAAGAATGCTAAGCCCGTTATTTATAAACATCATATAACAAACCGAAAAATCCCATGAGATACTGTTAAAATCTTTGTTTAATCGTGAATTATAAAGAATTTTAAACATCATTAAAAAACGTTTTAAAGATTCGATGTTATGTATTACCTTAAACGCAATATTTTCTTTTAAAAAGTAATCCAGATGTTTACAGTTTAAATCAAACTTGTCCCAAACTCTTCTCCAGCTTGCCCATCCCCATACGTTAAACGATTTTATAAAATGATAATTCCCCGTTATTTCTATGTTTTCCTCGTTGCCGTCGCCGCCTCTGTTGCCCATCCCGCTTATAAACATAATCCTTTCGTCGTCTTTATAATAATTTAATAATTCTTCGCAAAAATAAAAGAAACTCAAATTCGGCAATATATCGTCCTCTATTATTATGCCCGACTCCTCGTTATCGAAAAACCATTTTATGGCGGAAGTAACGTTTATATTGCAACCGGCGTTAATTTCCCTGAAACGCGTTTTAACCATACACTCCCAATCTATGTTATCCATTATATATTTTCTGACCGCATTCACTTTTTCCGCTTCTTCCGCGTTGTTTTTCCTTGGTCCGTCGGAAGCGATATATAATTTAGGCGGCTTGGCTTTGCGGATAGCTTCAAAAGACTGTATAACCATATCGAGCCTTTTAAAGACTATATACAGCACAGGCGTTTTCAGGGGCGAATGCAAATTTAGCTTTATAAAGTTATCTAATTTGTTTTTATTCATTTCTCTATATGCATATTTTATTTTCGTAATCGTTTATAATATTATTCAGCCTCGCTTTATATATGTTACCGACCGCCTCCGGACTGAAATATTTTTTAATATAATCTTTTCCTTTTGCGCCGACGGATGCGGATTCTTCTCTCTTTTCAAACACCTCTCGCATTAATTCCGACGCATGGTTTATATCCGGTTCTGCCCAATAATTACCTTTTTGGTAAGGGCCGTAATCTCTGTCTAATTCAACTAAACGATAATCGACGGGATAGCTGTTTTCCTTGTTCATAAAGTCCATGTTGCCTGAATATCCGGTAGCTATTACAGGTTTGCCGAGAACCATAGCTTCAGCAATAGTCAGGCCGAAACCTTCCGACCTGTGAAGGGAAACGTAGCAGTCGCAGGCATAGATAAGAGAATAAATCTCGTCACGCGTCAAAACTGAATCTGAAACGGTAATGTTATAGCCTTTAATTGCATTTAACATTTCATAAAACTTTGCCCTGTTAAAGTTTGAACGAGAAGATTTAATGAATAACATTGCTTTCTCATCCGGCTTGAATGCCTTTTTAAAAGCCTCTATCAACGCGAACGGA
>JAJXZU010000025.1:0-4661 GCA_021779895.1 bacterium | reverse complement strand
AGGGGCTCTCTTGCTCCGCTCAATTTTCCCGTGCTTTCGCCTTCCGATACGCAGGGTCTGTGTTACAGCGTTATTACCGACCTGCAGAAAAAAAAGTTCGAAGAAACGCACGAGCTGGATTTTTCTTTCAGCCAGAAAGGCGTTTCGCGGTTCAGGGGCAATTTATATTACGACAGGGGCGCGGTCGCAGGGGCGTTCAGGGTTATACCCCATGAGATTCCTTCTATCGATTTGCTGGGTCTCCCGCCTATGATAAGGGAAATTATCAAATCTCCGAGGGGGCTCATACTCGTTACCGGACCTACGGGTTCGGGTAAAACAACCACTCTTGCTTCTATGATAGATGCGATAAACCAGACAAGGCACGAACATATAATTACTATCGAAGACCCTATAGAATATGTATTCCCTCATAAAGGATGCCTTGTTAACCAGAGAGAGATAGGCCAGGATTCAAGCAGTTTCTCGGAGGCGTTAAGACATATATTGAGAGAAGACCCGGACGTAGTTCTCGTCGGCGAAATAAGGGACATGGAAACCATGGAAGCCGCCCTTACCATTGCCGAAACCGGACACCTCACTTTCGGAACGCTTCACACTAATTCCGCCGTTCAAACTATAAGCAGGGTCATAGATATATTTCCTCCTAACCAGCAGCCGGAGGTGAGGTCGTCGCTTTCCTTGTCCCTCGTCGCGGTACTGTCGCAAACCCTTATACCGAGGGTAGATACTTCAGGCAGAGTGCTGGCGGCGGAATTGATGATACCAAATGCCGCGATAAGAAATCTGATAAGAGAAAATAAAATTCATCAGATTTATTCGCAGCTTCAGCTAGGACAGGAAAAGTTCGGCATGCAGACGTTGAATCAGGCGCTTGCGTCGCTCGTAAATAAAAGAATAATAAGCGAAGAAGACGCATACAACAGATCGTCCGACATAGAAGAATTAAAGCAGGCTATAAGTTCCGGAGTGACGTCTAAAGGCGGATTAATGGGAAATGCCGGGATATCCGTTTCCAATAACTCCGGACAGAGTTCTATGGGTTCTATGGCAGGCAGGCCGGACGCGGACGGGGATAAACCTTTTTCAGGAATAGATTTCGGTAATTTATAATCGGAGGCGGGTAGATGGCGACCTATCAATGGAAAGGCAAAAAGCACACCGGAGAATATTTAAAGGGGGAAATTACCGCCGAAAATTACGAACAGGTAATTGAAGAGATAAGAAAGAAAGACATATATCCTATCAGCGTTAAAAAAAAGAGCGAATTTCGTTAAGCCTTCACGCACAAAAAGAAATCAGCCCGAATACCAAGATAAGCGATAATAATCTCATAGTTTTTACCCGGCAGTTTTCTTCTTTGATAGAATCCGGAGTGCCTATACTTCAAGGCTTGACCATAATGATAGAACAGCAAAAAAATAAAGAATTAAAAGGCATCCTTATAAAAATAAGGGAAGGCATAGAAAGCGGAGCGTCTTTGTCTGACAGCCTTAGAAAATTCCCCAAGGTTTTTAACGATTTATATGTTAATCTTGTGGAATCCGGCGAAAAAGGCGGAGTTTTAGACAGGGTTTTCAAAAGGCTTTCGGTATATTTCGAGAAAATATTAAAGTTGAAAAGAAAGATTAAAGGGGCAATGATATATCCGATAGTAGTTTTGAGCGTCGCAATCGGAGTTATCGTTATTCTTATGACTTTCGTTATTCCCGTATTCGCAAATCTCTTTTCAAGCGTTGGAGCGAAACTGCCCGCTCTTACCAGAGACGTTATCGGTTTTTCGGATTTTATGAGAGCTTATATACTGTATATAATAATTGCGTTAGGCGCGGCGATATTCGCTCTTAAGGCTTATCACAAAAAGGAAAGCGGAAAGAGAAATATCGACAGAATCGTCCTTAAAATACCGGTTATCGGAATCCTGCTTAAAAAGGTCGCCATAGCAAGATTCGCGAGAACTCTTTCTACTATGGTAGAAAGCGGCGTGCCTATACTTGCCGGACTTGCCATAGTTTCTAAAACAAGCGGCAATAAAATTATAGAAGAGTCTTTAATGCAGACGAAAGAAGATGTTTCTTCCGGCTCTCCTTTAAGCGCCGCTTTGAATAAAACTAAACTGTTCCCCCCTCTCGTTATCCAGATGGTTATGGTCGGTGAAAAAACCGGAAATCTCGACGCTATGCTTGCCAAAGTTGCCGATTATTACGACGAGGAAGTCGATAATGCCGTCAATAACCTGACGCAGATGCTGGAGCCGGCGCTGATAATATTTCTCGGCGTAGTCGTAGGAACGCTGGTCGTCGCGATGTATCTTCCGATATTCAATCTCGGAAAAGCTATTAAGGGATGAAGAACGATTATAAAAGCGTTTACAGGGACATATACGGCAAGATAAGATTTGCGATAATTTTCAGAATCCTTGTATTTTCGGTAATTATCCTCGCCTATATTATGGCGAATTTTAAAAATATAGTCCGTTATTCCGCTTCCGTTTATTTATTTATAGCTTCGGCTATACTGCTGACCTCTATTTATTACGCAATTCTCGTTTATCTCAAAAAAAAAGAAAATTACAGGTTTTTAATATATTTCGGCTTTGTCCAGCTGTTTGCCGATTTTATTTTTATATCTTTCATAGTTTTATTTAACGGTGGCATAAACGATAAATTTATTTTCTTATATTATTTATTAATATTAATTTCCGGATTTATTTTTTTAAAAACCGGGGTAATGATATCCGGTATCGCATCGGCTATAGCTATCGGACTGTCTGCGGATTTACAGTATTATTTCGATATAGGATACCACTCCTATTTTTTTTATAATCCCGATAAGCTGTTATTTATAACAAGCACGAATATACTCGGCGTTCTAATATTCAGCTGGCTTCTGTACCGTTTTTCCGGGGAACTGGGTATGCTGAGCGACACGATTGTCGAAAGGGATGAATTTATAAAAAATTCACAAAATTTTAACAGGGAGTTGTTTAACAGCTTTTCGCAGGGAATTATAGTTCTCGACGAAGCCTATTCGGTTATTTTTTTGAATGCCGCAGCCGCCGGTATGCTTAATTTAAATTCCCTAGAGGTAGATTTTAAGCATAAATCCGGCATCCTGCATAAGTTTAACGTCAAAATAACCGATATTTTTGAAAATTTTCCGACGGATTTATTGGAGATAAGCGAAACATATTCCGAAAATAATCCGAAACGGTTTGAATTAAAACATAAAAATATTGTCTTAGGGTTTGGAATTACTAAATTGGAAACGGGCGGACATAGAATAGGCAGATATATTCTATTATTCAGGGATATAACGTATATAAAACAGCTGGAGTTGGAGTCTAAGGTCAATGAAGGGCTGGCGACTGCGGGAAAGCTTGCCGGATGGCTTGCGCACGAAATAAGAAACCCGCTTTCCGCTATAAACACGTCTATTTATGTTCTAAGTTCCGAAAATATGGACCGCAAAGAAGGCGATTACGCCAGATTAATGGGCATTATATCAACCGAAGTGCGTAAATTGGATAATCTGGTAAGCGATTTTTTAGGTTTTGTAAAAATAAAGTCTAAAACTATAGGCGGAAACGTAAATTTTGAAAAAATCAACCTATTTTTATTCCTTGAAGAATCAGCGTCGAGATATGCTTTTAACTCTATCAAAATACATAACAGCGTCGGAAAGGATGCGGAAATATTTTCGGAAAAAAGCAGAATAGGACAGATATTTGCAAATATAATTCAAAATGCCGCACAATCCATAGAAAGAAAGGCGCCGCGCGTTAAAAACGGCAAACGTGAGACGGGAATTATAAGGTTCGGTTCAAAAAAGATAAAAAACGGACCGGATAAAAATTATATTTCCATAAGCGTTTCGGATAACGGGGAAGGAATGGACGATTTTACCCGTAAAAATGCTTTCAAGCCTCTTTTTACTACTAAAGAAAACGGTTTCGGATTAGGACTGTCCATAGTCCATTCGATAGCAGAAAGTTTGGGCGGAGAAGCAAGCATAATAAGCAGGGCAGGAAGGGGAACCTTAATAAAGATAAACATACCGTCTTAATTTAATTTAAAATGGAAAATAAGCCTAAAATATTAATAATAGACGATGAAAAGTCCATACTTGAATCGTTAAAAATACTTCTTAAACTGGAAGGATACGATATTTTTACCGTCGAAAGCGTAGGTTCGGCAATAAAACTTATCGACGAAAAAAATTTTAATTTGATTATATCGGATATTAAAATGCCCGATATGTCCGGTATAGATTTCATAAAATATTTCAGGAAGGAAAAAGCGGATTTTATTTCTAAATATAAGCAGATTCCGGTTATATTAATGACGGCGTATTCCGATATTAAAACAGGAATAGAAGCAATAAAGCTGGGGGCGTTCGATTATCTGGCAAAGCCTTTCGACAATGAAGAATTTAAAATTACCGTCAGAAGAGCATTGGACTATTTTTCGGTTTTTAACGAATTAAACGGCCTGAAATCGGTTTGTCTTCCGTCAGGCGAAATAAAAGGGGTTTCTAAAGCGATAAAAAACGTCGTAAACGAAATATCGCGCATTTCTTCGGCTTTTAATAATATACTCATTACCGGCGAGTCCGGAACCGGAAAAGAACTTGCGGCGAGGCTGGTTTACGAAATTTATTCC
>JAJXZU010000114.1:0-4695 GCA_021779895.1 bacterium | reverse complement strand
AAATTTATCGCCTTTGCGTTTAGGATTCAGTATTGCAAAAGCGTCGGGTAAAATCTCCGTTTCCCCGTTTAAAGGAACTTCGTGGTGGTCGCATATTATTACGTCTATATTTTTGGAGTTTGCATGTAAAACTTCCTTTGTTCCCGTAATTCCTAAATCAACGGTTATCATCAGCGAGAGCGGTTTTGCGCCGCTTTCTCCTATAAAATCGTAAATTTCATTAATAGGCTCTATTCCCAGACCGTAACCGTCTTTTATCCTGTCGGGCAATTTATAGAAAATAGACGAGCCGCCTTCACCGCCGCCATTCTGCTCCGGCTTTATGATTTTTTTTAATTCCCTTAAAAAGGAAACAAGGAAAGACGTCGCCGTAATTCCGTCCACGTCGTAGTCCCCGTATATGCATATCGATTCGCCGCTTAATAGGGCATTAGATATTCGGGTTACGGCTTTTTCCATATCCGATATGAGAAAAGGGTCGTTCAAATATTTAAGGGAAGGATTCAGATAGCTGTCTATAAAAAAGTCCAGAGGCGTTTTATCGCCGCCGGTAAATATATCGGAGTAAAAAGGGTCGAAATTTAACTGGGAAAGTATTCTTTTTAAAATAAGGGATGAAGCGGTATTATTGAAATATACCGGAAGACGTTCTTTTAAATATCGGTGAACATATTCTTTTTCCATATTTTAATTTTAAATTTATATGCACTTTTCGAATACTAAATTTATTTATAGTGATTCTCGTTTAACATAACCATAATAGGACTGGCGATAAATATCGAAGAATAAGTTCCTATTAATACTCCGAGCAATAAAGCAAAAGCAAAGTCGTGCAGAACTATGCCTCCGAGGAAAAACAGCGATAATACGACGAGTATGACCGTCAGCGACGTAACGACCGTTCTCGTTAAAACTTCGTTGATACTTATATTGACGAGGTTTTTTAAATCTATATGCTTAGCCTTCTCCGTTTCAGTTTTCAAATTTTCCCTTATTCTGTCGAAAACTACGACTTTATCGGTAAGCGAATATCCCGCCACGGTTAAAACGGCGGTTATGACTAAAAGCGTAATTTCCTTTTGAAATATAAAAATTACCCCGAGAAGGGCAAGCACGTCGTGGGCGAGGCCTATCGCAGCCGCAAGCCCGAATCTGAATTCAAACCGCCATGTTATATAAAGTATTATCGCGATAATAGATATGATAACGGCGATAACGGCATCTCTCGAAAGCCTTTTTCCTACTGAAGGCCCTATCATTTCGCTGCTTATAACTTTAGGCGGATTTTCCTTAAAGGCGTTCCTAACGGTTTGTTTAATTTTAGCAGTATATGCGTTCAAATCTTTTGCCACGGCTTTAGTCTGTATTATAATATTATTTTTGCCTTTAATTTTGACTAACTTTACGTCTTTGAATCCTGCCGGTATGAGGGCTTTCCTCACCGAAGCAATCGAAATTTTATGTTTAAAAGCCATTTCCATAGAAAGTCCGCCGGTGAAATCTATTCCTATTTTAGCCGTTCCGGCTATCATAGCTATAATCTCGACCATGCCGAGTATTACCAGGATGGACGATAAAACGAACGAATATTTTCTTTTTGCTATAAAATTATAATGAGTGTTTTTAATAAATTCCAATTTTCGACCCCGTATTTATGATTTTTATAATATTTGCATTAAATACTTAGTTTATTAAGCTCTTTTTTATTGGATATCATATCGAATATAACCTTAGTGCCTACCAGAGAAGTGAACAGGTTTATCATTATGCCAAGAGACAGAGTGACCGCAAAACCTTTTACCGGACCGGAACCGAAATAAAAAAGTACGGCGGCGGTTATAAGCGCCGTAACGTGAGAATCCAGAATAGTAAAAAAGGCTTTATTGTATCCGTTTTCTATGGCTATTACTACCGGTTTGCCGTCCCTTAGCTCTTCCCTGATTCTTTCGAAGATAAGAACGTTGGAGTCCACGGACATACCTATAGTTAAAATAATTCCCGCAATACCCGGCAGGGTTAGCGTTGCTCCGAACAGCGAAAGCGCCGCCATAAGAAACAGGACGTTTTCTATCAGGGCAAAATCGGCTATTAAACCCGAAAGTTTATAATAAAATATCATAAATCCGATAACGAGTATAGTTCCGACGACGGCGGCAAGGATGCCGTCGTGGATAGAGTCGGCTCCAAGCGTCGGCCCTACCGTATTATTCTGTATTATTTTTACGGGAGCAGGCAATGCGCCGGAGCGGAGAGCTATTGCAAGATTGTTTGCCTGGGCCATCGTAAACCGCCCCGAGATAGAAGCGTTTCCTCCGAGTATCGGTTCTTCTATAACAGGTGCGGAAATAACGTTGTTATCCAGTATGATGGCTAATCTTTTTCCGGTATATTTAGTAGTGATATTTCCGAATTGTTTTGCCCCGCGCGAATTTAAAGAAACCCCGACGACAGGCTGGTTATAGCGGTTCATTTGAACGTTTGCGCTTGAGATATCCGCACCGCTCATTAATACCGCTTTTTTTATGAGGTAAGGTCTTTTTGTAGTTTTATGGGTAAATTTATTAAACGTGGTATGGTAAAGAATTTCGTCGCCTTTAGGGATTTTGCCGTTTAATGCCTCTGTTATGCCGTGTTTATCGTCCACCAGCTTGAAAGTAAGCCTTGCGGTTTTTCCTATTAGTTTAACGGCCTGCTTTACGTTCTTTACCCCGGGCATTTCGACGACTATTAAGTCTTTTCCCTGACGGGCTATTTTCGGAGAAACAAGTCCAAACTGGTCTATCCTGTTTCTCATGACCTCTATTGCGCCGCTGACCGATTCTTTTTTATATTCCGCAAGGTCGGACGGTTTAAAATTTATTATTCCGTCCGATAACTGCAAAGAAACGTGATGGTTTTTCAGGTAATTTTTGATGCCGGAAACCGCCTGTTTGTTTTTAAGGAGATTTCCGCTCAAAACTATACGGTCGTTTTCGAACGACAAATCTTTGCCGCTTCCGATATTCTTGCTTTCTATGAAGGTTCTTATATCGGAGTAGTCTTTGTATAATTTTTCTTTTACGGCTTTATCTACCTCGACTTTTTCTACGAGATACACTCCGCCCTGAAGGTCGAGCCCCAGATGCATTTCCGCATTTCCGATTACGGCTTTCCACCATCCCGGCGTATTCGGGTATATGGAAGGGATTATCGAAAAAAAAGATATAAAAATAAATACGGCTATTAAAATTACTCGAGTTTTAACCGGTTTCATCAATCTCCACCATAAAAGAAAATTAGACTTGTTAAATTATAAAGTAAATATTTTAAGAAAATATAACATATAGCGGGTTAAAATTCCACCGTTTTTTTTACTGTTTTACGGTTTTCGTAGCGATGGCGCTTTTGGTAATTTTAATTTTAACGTCTTTTGCTATTTCTATAGTAAAAAGCTGGTCGGCTATTCCGGTAATAACGCCGAAAATACCCCCCGTAGTCAGAACTTCGTCTCCTACCTTAAGAGATTCTATCATCCTTTTGTGGTCTTTGGTCCTTTTTTGCTGCGGCAGAATCACTAAAAGATAAAAAATGACCACGATGGCGATAAGGGGCGCAAAATTCATTAAAGTCGATTCCCAGCCTCCGGAAGCGGATGCGGCGCCTGAAGCGGCGTAGGCTTTTTTAACCGAGAACAGGCCGGATAAACTTGATAAACCGGATAAAATTTTCATACTTGCTCCTTTTTCTATTAAATTTATTATTTTATTTAATTCGGAATTTTATTATATTATATTTATATTTAAAGAAAGTCAAAACAAAGATGAATAATTTTTGGAAAAATCGTAAAAACTGCCGTTTTCTATAGTTCGCCTTATGTTCATTATCAAATTTTGGTAGAAATGTAGGTTATGTATCGTCAAAAGCCTCTGCGCAAATATTTCCCTGCTCATAAAGGCATGCCGGACATACGCGGCGCTGAAGTTTTTACAGCAAAAACAGCCGCACTCGGGGTCAACGGGCAAAGTCTCTGATTTATACGAAGAATTTTTTATATTGACCGTTCCGCGTGAGGTAAAGACGAAACCGTTTCTCGCGTTTCTCGTAGGCAGGACGCAGTCGAACATATCGACGCCCAGAGATACTGCATTTACTATGTCTGAAGGCGTTCCGACGCCCATAAGATAACGGGGCTTATTTTCCGGAAGATTAGATGCCGAAATTTCCAGCATCTTCAGCATAATTTCTTTCGTTTCCCCTACTGCAAGACCGCCTATAGCATATCCGTCGGCATCCATGCCGGACATTATGCGGGCGGATTTTTCCCTCAAATCTTCAAAAAAATTGCCCTGAGTTATCAGGAAGAGCAGTCTGCCGTTTTTTGCACCTGTTTGACCCCCGGCATTTTTTGCCGCAACGGATTTTTCTGCCCATCTTAAAGTAGTTTCTAAATCTTTTTCCGCCTTTTCCCTTTTCGCGTCCGGTCCGGAAAAAACGTCCAACTGCATCATTATATCCGAATCCAACGTCTGCTGTATTTCTATTACGCGCTCGGGCGTAAAAAAATGAGTTTCTCCGTCTATGTGGGACATGAACTCTACGCCTTCGTCTTTTATTTTTGCGAATTTTGCAAGGCTGAAAATTTGAAACCCGCCCGAATCGGTTAAAATAGAGCCTTTGTATCCGGTAAAGTTTCTCAGGGAGCCGAATTTTTCGATT
>JAJXZU010000022.1:0-4712 GCA_021779895.1 bacterium | reverse complement strand
GGGACCGAGAGAAGCTCTTTTGCATGCCGTTTTCAGGCAGAATTACGGCTGTTCTCATCTTATCGTCGGAAGAGACCATGCGGGAGTAGGCGACTACTATGGACCTTTCGATGCCCACAAGATATTCGACGAAATCCCAAAAAATGCTCTTGAATTAAAGCCTTTAAAAATGGACTTGACGTTTTACTGCCATAAGTGCGACGGCATGGCGTCTACAAGAACATGCCCTCATCCTAAAGAAAACAGACTGACCTTAAGCGGTAC
This sequence comes from bacterium, assembly GCA_021779895.1. Classification (GTDB taxonomy): domain Bacteria; phylum SZUA-79; class SZUA-79; order Acidulodesulfobacterales; family Acidulodesulfobacteraceae; genus Acidulodesulfobacterium_A. Next base: position 4,448 of record JAJXZU010000022.1, on the reverse strand, counting down.
GATGCTTAGAAAACTGTTATCAGAAGGGCAGGAAGTCCCCGACCACTTTTCGAGGCCGGAGGTTTTATCCATATTAAAAGATTATTACGCTTCGCTCGCCAAAGAAGACAAGGTAGAAATTAAACTCCACAAAGCGGCGAAAGGAGAAATTTAATTTCTGTTATAAACCGGATTAATTTTATATTATTCCGCTTACGATGCGGATAATATATCGTTTTATATATAAAAATAATATATTAATGAGGAGGTATGAAAATGCCAAGTTTTGTAATTACGGAAAAGTGCGACGGTTGTAAAGGAAGGGATAAGACTGCATGCCAGTATATCTGTCCTAACGACCTCATGGTTCTTAACAAGGACATTATGAAGGCTTACAACCAGGAGCCCGACCAGTGCTGGGAGTGCTACAGCTGTGTTAAAATTTGTCCTCAGTCTGCTATAGAAGTGAGAGCATATCAGGATTTTGCGCCGTTAGGTTCTTCGGTTATTCCGATGCGCGGTTCGGATTCTATTATGTGGACGGTCAAATTCAGAAACGGTAAAATTAAAAGATTTAAATTCCCTATAAGGACTACTCCCGAAGGCGGTATCGACCCGTATCAGGGAATTGCCGAAGTTAATCAGGGAAATTTAAAAGACGAGCGTTTATGCGACGAACTCGGAATCGAACTTACCGTTCCGAAGAAATAAACGATAAAATGCTGGTAATGTTTATTTTTTAAATTAAAATAATTTATAAATTGCGAGGATAAATTGTTATGGCTGAAATGAAAGGTTCAATGACAAGCACCGATGTTTTAAACAACTATACCATAGAAGAAGTTAATACCGACGTCCTAATCGTAGGCGGCGGTATGGTAGGATGCGGAGCCGCATTCGAAATAAAAAAATGGGCGCCTAAAGATATGAAAATAACGATGGTCGAAAAAGCTTCAATCGAAAGAAGCGGCGCCGTCGCTATGGGATTATCGGCTATTAATACGTATCTTGGAGACAACACTCCTGAAGATTACGTTAAACACGTCGCCAACGACCTTATGGGTATAGTCAGGGAAGACCTTATCTATGATACCGGCAGGCACGTCGATTCTACCGTCCAGCTCTTCGAGAAATTCGGTCTTCCGATATTCAAGGAAGACGAAGAAGACACAAGGTCAATCGCGGAAGGCGCAAGACCGCTCAGAGCAGGTAGATGGCAGATAATGATTCACGGCGAATCCTATAAGGTATTGGTTGCGGAAGCAGCAAGAAAAGCTCTCGGCGAAGAAAACATCTTAGAAAGAGTATTTATAACAGAGCTTCTTATGGACGAAAAGCATGAAAACAGGGTTGCCGGAGCAATCGGTTTCAGCTTAAGAGAGGCAAAGATTTACATATTTAAAGCTAAAGCCGTAATTATGGCTTGCGGAGGAACGGTCAACGTTTTCAGGCCGAGGTCTCAGGCTGAAGGTATGGGCAGAACTTGGTATGCCATATGGAACGCCGGTTCTACTTATGCTATGGGCTATCAAGCCGGAGCGGAAATGACGACTATGGAAAACAGGTTCGTGCCTAACAGATTTAAGGACGGCTACGGTCCGGTAGGAGCATGGTTCACGCTCTTTAAATCAAGAGTTTTAAACGCGCACGGCGAAGACTATATGCAGAAATGGGGACATATGCTTCAAGATTACGCACCTTACGGTTTAGCAAAAGTTCCCGCGACCTGCCTCTGGAACCATGTTATGCTTAAAGACTGGATGGAAGGAAACGGTCCTTTCTATATGAATACGTCCGGAGCAATTAAAACGCTGTTCGAAACTCTTCCCGAGAAGAGAAAGAAATCTCTTGAAGCAGACGCATGGGAAGATTTCCTTGACATGACCGTTGCCCAGGCTGGATTATGGGCGGCAATGGATATAGATCCGGCAGAGACAAATTCCGAAGTTATGCCGACAGAGCCTTATTTCTTAGGTTCCCATTCGGGTGCCTGCGGAATGTGGGTCTCCGGACCTGAAGATTTAGCTCCCAAAGAATATCAGTGGGGTTACAACCGCATGACGACTGTAAACGGACTTTTCACAGGCGGCGACGGAGTCGGAGCATCGGGACATAAATTTTCTTCCGGTTCATACGTCGAAGGAAGAATTGCTGCAAAATCCGCAGTAAGGTTTGTATTAGACGACCCGGGTTATACGCCTACGGTTCATACCGACAATAAAGTCCTTGCCGAGAAAATATACGGCCCAATGATTACATTTGAAAAGTTTAAAGATTATTCGACCGAAACCAACGTAAATCCGAACTATATCAGACCGAGGCTTTATTTGTTCAGATTGAATAAACTTATGGATGAATACGTTGCCGGAACTTCTACGTTCTACAGGACCAGCGAAGCCAATCTCTTAAGAGGTTTAGACCTTTTAAACAGATTAAAAGACGATGCTCCTAAACTTGCCGCGTCTAACCTGCACGAGCTTATGAGAGCATGGGAAAATTACCACAGGTCGATAGTCGGAGAACTTCATTTAAGGCACGTATTGTTCAGAGAAGAAACAAGATACCCGGGCTTCTATTACAGAACCGACCATCCGAAACTTGACGAACAGAATTGGAAGGTATTCGTTAATTCTAAAATAAATAAAACAACCGGACAGCCGGAATTGTTCAAAAAGCCTTATATCGAAATAGTTCCGAAAAACTAGTTTAGAATTTAAGGTTTATTTTTAGCAATTATAATTACGTATCTTTCCCCTCCTCATTTTATTGAGGAGGGGTTTAATTATTTAATAATATTTAGTCCCAATATTCGTCTTATTTTATATTTATATATTAATTAAAAACTTAAATTATCTTAATTTAGGGGAGATTTAAAGTTGAGCGAGTTAAAAAATGAAAATCCCGCACTTATAATAGGCGGCGGTCACAGCGGCGTTTCTGCCGCGTTAGAAATTACGGAAGCCGTCAACAAAAAAGTATATATAGTAGAAAAAAAATCGTATATAGGCGGCAGAGTTCTCCAGATGTATAAGTATTTTCCAAAACTATGCCCGCCGTTCTGCGGATTTGAAATAAATACCAAGCGCATTAAGTCTTCCACGGAGAACAATATAAATTTTTTAGTTTCATCCGCAGTTGAAGAAATAAATAAGGAAAAGGACGGAACGGGATACATAGTTAAAATTCGCCAAAAACCTCAATATATAAACGATAATTGCACCGTTTGCGGCGAATGCGCCAAAGTCTGTCCGGAGGACAGGCCTAACGATTTCAACTATGGCATGGATACGACGAAAGCCATATATATGCCGGCTTTGTCTACATTTCCTTTAAAATATTCGGTAGACGATAATTACTGCAAGTTCTCGTCGTGCAAAAAGTGCGAAGAAGTTTGCAGCTATGACGCAATAAATCTTAACGCAAAAGAAAATATAATAGAGCTAAAAGTTTCGGATATTATTTTTGCGACTGGCTGGAAGCCGTATAACGTAGAAAAATTAGAAAACTTAGGATTCGGAAAATTTAGAAACGTTATTACCAACGTGATGATGGAAAGACTCGCCGCAGATAACGGTCCTACCGGCGGCAAAATCGTGAGGCCGTCTGATAATAAGGAAGTAACGAACGTTGCGTTTATACAATGCGCGGGTTCCCGAAACGAAAATCATCTTCCGTACTGTTCGGCAATATGCTGTATGGCATCGTTAAAACAGGCCCTTTATTTAAGGGATAAAAATCCCGCCTCTTCCCCTACTATTTTTTATATAGATTTAAGAACCCCGGGAAGATACGAAAATTTCCTCAATAAAGCGCAAATCGATAAAAATATTAAATTTAATAAAGGTGTCGTCGGAAAAATATCCGAAGACCATGCGACTGGCGACCTGTTGTTAGACGTGGAAGATATGCTTTCCGGAAAAAAGAACAAATTCAGGGCTGAAATGGTAGTTCTTGCGGCAGGCATGTATCCGAACATTAAGGACGATTTAAAAGAAATTAAAATAGGCGGCGACATAAAAATAGATATAGACGAAAACGGATTTATATTTAACGAAAATTATGAGGGCGGCATTTTCTCCGCAGGGGTAGCAAAGTTTCCTTTGGACGTTTATATGTCCGGCCAATCGGCTACTTCCGCGGCGCTTTCGGTGATTCAGCATAACGCAAAATTATAAAAAAGTTCAACATACAGAAAAAAAGATATATTTGAAGAGGAGTTAAAATGGATAATAATTTAGGGATTTATATATGTTCCGGGTGCGATATAGGGAAAAGCCTGAATATTGAAAGATTAGTCAATACGGCAAAAGATTCCAATAAACCCGTAGTATGCATAAGCCATGAATTTCTTTGCGGGCCGGAAGGAGTAAATCTCATAAAAAACGATATTGCCGAAAAAAAGATAAATAAATTAGTTATAGCCGCCTGTTCAATGCGCGCTAAACAGGACGTATTCAATTTCGACCCGC
>JAJXZU010000204.1:0-4752 GCA_021779895.1 bacterium | reverse complement strand
TAAAGAAAAGCCGGGTATCGACCCCGAAAAAAGAATGAAAATGCTCAATATAGCAATCAAAAACAACAAAAAATTCGAGGCGTCGGATATAGAAATAAAAAGAGGCGGACTTTCATACTCCTATGACACGATTATTCAGCTGAAAAAAATATATACGTCGGACGAACTGTATTTTATAGCCGGAATAGACGCTTATTCCGACGTAAAGAATTGGAAAAACGGCGCCGAAATTTTCGATAAAATAAATTTTATAGTCGTGAACAGGTCGGGCATTAAATCGGATTCAAAAAATTTAGTAAAGCTTATAGGTTTTTTACCCGATAATTTAAAAGAACGTATTAAGGTCGAATATACTGAAAACAGATTAGTTGCTCCCAAAAATAAATATATATATTTTTTGAAAATTACAAGATTAGATATTTCTTCAACCGCTATTAGAAATAATTTTAAAAATAACATCTCCAATCTCTTTTTATTGCCAAACGAGGTTATTAATTATATAATAAATAATAAGTTATATTAAGGACGGTGCAGGCAATCGAAACTTTTAAAAGCGGCAGAAAACCGCTTAAAAGAACAAATAAAAATATCAGGTCAGTTATAGACCTTCTTTTAGAAAAAAAGGCGCATAATATCTTAGTCCTCGACGTCAGAAAAGTGTCCGGAATAACTGATTTTATAATTATAGCGGGCGGTTCGTCGGACAGGCAGCTCAATACGATAGCCGATAACCTGCTCAAATCTTTCAGGCAGAAGCCTCTCGGACATGAGGGTCTTTGTACCCCGGGTTCAAGATGGATTGTTATAGATTACGGCAGTATGATAATACACTTAATCCACGACGATTTAAGGTCGTACTATAATATCGAGGGGCTGTGGCCGGAGGCAAAAGAATTAACGGTCGGAGCCTCCGCTAATAATAAAAAAACTTAATTTTAATTTAAATTTATCTTCTAATGTATATAATTACTATAATAATAGCGATACTTATACTGGTAGCATTCTTCGAATATCTTTACGCGCTTAATCCGCAGAGAGTCCTCTTGCATTACGCCCCGGGACAGCATCATATACTTAACAGCTATCTTATAATTTACGTATTTTCGGCATTTTTAATAGGCATTGCGCTTATATTAATTATAAATATTTTAAAAGATTCTATATATCAGATAAAAAATCTTATATACAAAAGAAAGCAGTATATAAAAACGGAACTGGACAACTCGGTCAATAAAGCATTCGATGCATACATTAAAGGGCAGTACGATAAGGGAATCGACCTTATTAAGAAATACTTAATAAATTATCCTAATAACCTCGGCGCTTATCTGCTCCTTGCTAAGATTTATAAGCATAAAGGAAAAATTAAAGAAGCGGAAAATGCCCTAAATAAAGCTTTGGAAATAGAAAAAGAAAATATAACGGCGCTCAACGAAGCGGGGAATCTTTACAAGCTCAATAAAGATTACGATAAAGCTATTTTTTATTTGAATAAGGCGCTGGAATATTCGCCGGACAATCTTTACGCTATAACGCAGCTGAAAGATATATTTATTAAAAAAGAAGAATGGAAGAACGCCTACAGAATGTCTAAGCTGTTTCTTTCCCAGTCGAAAGACAAAGAGTTTAACAAAAAAGAAGAGCAGGTTATGCTCGGTCTTAAATACGAATTCGGAAAGTTTCTTTTAGAATCGGAAAACGATACCGAGAGGTCGGTAAAACGTTTTAATCAAGTGCTGAGCCAGAATAAAAATTTCGTACCTGCTTATATATCGCTTGGCGACGCGTTCATAAAAAAAGGAAAAATTAACGAAGCTTTTGAGTTATGGGAGAAAGCATTCCTGAAAACCGGCAATCTTGCCTTAATTATAAAAATTGAAGATATCTCTATAAAAACAAATCACCCTGAAAATATAATCAGATTTTATCAGGAGCTTATATACGATAACCCCGAAAAATGGGAGTACAGGCTTTTTCTGGGAAAATTATATATAAGGCTAGAAATGATAGACGAAGCCATTTCTAATCTATCCCTTATCCCGTCCTCGGTATTTAAAGATAATTCCCTAAATATGCTGCTTGCGGAATGTTATTTTAAAAGAGGAAAATATAACGACGCATCCGTAAATTTCAGGAAAGCGCTTAAAAGCAGGTATCCCGTTAAACTTCCTTTCGTGTGTTCTAACTGCGGATTTGTTTCCTATAATTATTCTTCGATATGCCCTTCGTGCAATCTCTGGAATACTTTTAATATAAAAACATCCGGAACTCTTTACGAAACCGGTTCTAAGGACGAAACCAAAAGTATATCGCCTTTAATCCCCGAATAAAAAACGATATGAAAAAATTTAAAAGCGCCGTCTTAATTATTTTAGACGGCTTTGGAACGTCTTCGAAAATTGAAGGAAATGCTGTAATTAATGCAAAGCCGGAGTTTATAAATTCGCTCTTTAAAAATAATCCCTTTACTACTTTAAAAGCTCATGGATTAGACGTCGGCCTTCCCGAAAACACTATGGGAAATTCCGAGGTCGGCCATTCCAATATAGGTGCTGGAAGAGTGATAATGCAGGATTTGACGAAGATAGACCTTCTTATAAAAGAAGACAAACTAAAAGACAACAAAGTCTTGCTCGAATTTCTAGAAAAAATTATAGCAGGCGGTTCAGCTGTTCACCTTATGGGACTGCTTTCGGAAAGCGGGGTGCACTCGGAACTTGAACATTTGTTGTATTTAATAGACTTTTTTTATAATAACGGAGTAAAAAAAATTTACATTCATCCTTTTTTAGACGGGAGGGATTCCCCTCCGCAAAGCGCTCCGGTCTTTATAGAAAAATTAACGAAGCATATAAAGCCTTTATCGGACAGGGTCTTTATTTCGACTCTTTGCGGAAGATTCTATGCGATGGACAGAGATACCCGCTGGGACAGAGTCGAAACCGCTTTTAATCTCCTCGCCCGATTAAAAGGAGAAAAATTCGACGGCCCGTTAAACGCAATTAAAAAATTTTACGAAAATAATATAACGGACGAATTTATGCCCGCTATCGTTATAGATAATGGTTCGAAAAACGACGGCAGGATAAAAGAAGAAGACGGCGTCCTGTTTTTTAATTTCAGGGCAGACAGGGCAAAGCAGTTGACGATGGCCTTTACTCTCGGCGATTTTAACCGTTTCCCGAGAGAAAATTTTAAACCGGTCGGTAATTTCGTTACTATGACTAAGTACGACGATTCCTTCAGGAGCAAATATATTATAGAGCCTCAAAATTATTCTAATATTTTAGGGGAGGTCATATCTAAGTCCGGCTTTAACCAGTTCAGAATTGCCGAAACGGAAAAATACGCCCACGTAACTTATTTTTTTAACTGCGGCCGGGAAGAGCCGTTTAAAAACGAGGACAGGCTGCTGATACCTTCGCCGAGAGAATTCAAAACATACGATTTAATACCGGAAATGAGCGCGTTTAAAATTAAAGACGCTCTTATAGAAAGAATTAGAGCCGATAAATACGAATTAATAGTCTGCAATTTTGCAAACTGCGATATGGTAGGGCATACCGGAAACTATGCCGCCGCGATAAAAGCCGTTCAGGCGGTTAATTCCGTTATAAGCGAGATAGTGCCTGAAATTTTAAAACTCGACCGTGTATGCGCGATAACGGCAGACCACGGGAATGCCGAAACGATGCTCGACGACAAAGGCGAGCCTATGACGAACCATACTCTTAATCCAGTGCCGTTCGTCATTGTTTCAAACGATTCTAAAGAAATTCCTCCGCTGAAACCGGGCAGGCTGGCGGACATTGCGCCTACTATTCTTAAACTGCTCGGTTTAGATATACCGAAGGAGATGACCGGACGCGTTTTATGGGAATAGTTTCATTTGTTAATACCGGCAAACAGATAAGATTAGACCTTTTTTTGACTATGAAATTTCCCGGCAAAACAAGGTCGTTTATTAAAAAGCAGATATTAAGCGGCGCAGTTGAAATCAACGGTTCTGTCGTAAAAAAATCCGCTTACCCGATAAAAGAAGGCAGCATAATAACCTTTAAAGAGCCGGAGATAATAAAATCGGGCATAGAGGTCTTCGATTACGCCCTCGAAATAATTTACGAAGACGATTATTTTGCGGCCGTGAACAAACCGGCAGGGATTCCGGCGCATCCCGGAAAAGGAAATTACGATAATACGCTGGTAAATATTTTAATAGGAAAGATATCCGATTTATCCGGCATAGGCGGCGTTGAAAGACCCGGAATAGTTCACAGGTTGGACAAAGATACGTCCGGCATAATGTTAATAGCAAAAAACGATTTTTCGCACAATGCTCTTGCATCGAGTTTTAAAAACCGCGAAATTAAAAAGACTTATTTTGCCGTGACTTACGGCATTATTCCGCAAAAAAGCGGATGCATCGAGGGTTTTATAAAGAGGGACTCTAAAAGCAGGGTTAAAATGGAAATGGCACAAAAAGAAGGCGGAAAACATTGCGTTACCCGTTTTGAAAACGTAAAATCTATAAGAGGCGCCGCTACCCTTCTTAAAGTAATGCCTGAAACGGGGAGAACGCACCAAATCAGAGTTTCCCTTTTTGAAAAAGGATATCCGATTGTGGGAGACAAACTTTACAAAAGAAAAGATATCGAAGGCAGATATAAAAGTTTAAATTTTGTTAAAAGACAGATGTTGCACGCATACATGCTTGAATTTCCGCATCCGGAAACAAGAGAAAAAATAATTTTA
>JAJXZU010000076.1:0-4754 GCA_021779895.1 bacterium | reverse complement strand
ATTTACCATATTTTATCTTTAAAAACAAGCAGATAAAGCCTTTAAAAAATAATAAATGAATAATAAATACTGGATATTCGACAAATCGCAAAAAGAACTAGAAGAATACTGCGCAGCAAAAGGATTTAAAAAATATAACGCCGAACAGATTATGAGATGGATTTATTCCTGCAGGCTTTTCGATTTTTCAAAAATGACGGATATTCCTAAACCTCTCAGGGAAAACCTTGCCGGTAATTTTAACGCATCGCTTTCGGAAATCGTAGATACGCAGTACGAAACGGATGCCGGTGGCAGTTCTAAAAAATATCTTATAAAATTTCGGGACGGAGGGACTGCGGAATCCGTTTTGATAAACTATAAAAAAAGAAAAACTTTATGCCTGTCGTCCCAGATAGGGTGCAGAATGGGTTGCGCTTACTGCGAAACATCGGGCATGGGTTTTACAAGAAACCTGACGTCGGGAGAAATAATATCCCAGATATTAACGGTAGAAAACGATACCGGAGACACTGTTACCAATGTCGTTTTTATGGGTATGGGCGAACCTTTGGATAATATAGGGGAAGTGGAAAAATCGCTGGATATAATATCTAACGATAAATTTATCGGCATAGCTCCGAGAAAAATAACCGTTTCCACATGCGGATTACTGAATGTTCTGAACAGTTTAAATTTTAACGAATACAGATACAAGATTGCCGTATCTTTAAACGCGTCCGATAATACGACAAGAAGCATGCTTATGCCCGTTAATAAAAAATTCCCGATAGAAAATTTAGCCGCTTTGATAAACGGCAAAAAACCTTCTATTCATAATAAAACAACGATAGAATATGTGCTGATAAAAGGGATAAACGACGGCATAGAAAACGCGGTAAAATTAATTAAAATGTTTTCGCCCGCAAAGGTAAAATTTAACCTGATACCTTTAAATAAAGAACAAAATTCGATATATCTGAAAAACTTCGAAAGACCGGACGATGCCGCGGTAGATAACTTTAAATCGAAATTAGCTAAAGCCGGCTTTACGGTAACCGTAAGATTTTCAAAAGCCCGTTCGATAAACGGCGGGTGCGGACAGCTTAAGGCGAAAACGATAAATTCCTGATAAAATATTTTTGGAAAATCCCGCTGCCCGAAAGAGGAAAATTTTTAGATATTCTAATTATATCTTTTATGCCGCTTTCCCTTTGTGGAGGTTCCGCCGATATGTATTTTATACATCCCGAAAGAACCGACCCGTCCATTACGTTAATATTTTTTCCTTTGAATGGAAAAATATCTAGCAGATCTATAATATCCGGCCTTATATGACTGCCGAAAGTTCCCGAAATATATACGTCGAAATCTTCGTAGTCCGAAATTTTAAATTTATCGAGCAGTATTTCCGAAGCCGATTTGACTGCAGATTTTGCAAATTGAAACTGCCTGACGTCTTCCTGAAAAAATTTTATATTATTTTTACCGTCTAAATAAAGAATAATTTCATTTTCCCCTTTTTTTTCGGTTTTTCCGACGACCGTGAAACTTTCCGATTCTATTTCTTCCGGCGGCAGAATTCTGCCGTCTTTATTTATTACGCCTTCCCTTAAAAGTTCATACATAAGGCTCATTATGCCGCTTCCGCAAATTCCCGACGGAGCCTGAGCCGATATAGTTTCAATTTGAAACGCGCCGTTTTTGAGGCGGACATCGGAGACCGCCCCGTCAGAGGCGGTCATTCCGGATTTTATATTTCCGCCTTCAAATGCGGGGCCGGCGGGAGCGGAAGTGGTATATATTCTATCTTTGCAACCTACGGCTATTTCGACGTTTGTTCCGAAATCCGCGATAAAAGCCGGCTTATTTCTATTAGCCATATCTAAATAATAAACGGATGCGACGGCGTCTCCGCCGACGAACCCGTCTAATACCGGAAAAATAAACAATTTTTTATCTTTAATATTAAAACCGTGGATGCAGTCGGTATTTTCGGGGAAAAAAATTTCGGAAGACGTCCTGTAGGGAGGCTTTGAAAGCGAAATTAAGGGATAGGCGCATAATGCCATTTCCATAACCGTATTGCCGGCAACGGCAACCTCTTTTATATCCCCGTAATTAAATCCTATTTCATTTTTGTATGAATCTATAAGGGCGTTTATAGTCGATACCGCCCTTTCCTGCAGTTTTTTAACGGAATTTTTATCTAAACCGTTCTGTATCCTTTTTACGGAATCCAGTCCGAATTCCGGATACTGGAAATTCAAGAGGCTTTTAGCCGGAAAAACGTTTTTTCCGCCGCCGGTCAAAACCGCCGCAACGGTCGTCGTACCTAGATCTACGCCGAGCGAGTATTCCATCGTTATATTATGTTTATATAAATGCCGCCTTCTACGTTTTTATCTAAAACCCTGCCTATTTTATAAAGAGGTTCGCCTTTTATTTTGAATATCGTTTCCGTTTCCGCGGCTTTGCTTTCGGGAACCGAAAATATTAAACCTCCGGAAGTTTCTGCTCCGAAAGCTATCCATAATAAGGTTTCGTCGATACCGTTTTGTATAGACGTATACCTGCTGAAATATTTTCTGTTGCGCTTGGTCCCGGCAGGATTAATTCCTTTCTTTATAAGTTCCCGGACTCCGTTTATAACCGGAAGAAGACGCAGGTCTATTTCGCAGCGCGTTCCGCTTGCAATCATCATTTCGCTCATATGCCCTATAAGCCCGAACCCCGTAACGTCGGTTACGGCGCGAGGCGCTTTTAAAGAAACAGCCAATTCTGAAGCGTATTTATTCAGCTTCGACATAGACAGAGCCGCCTCTTTCATCGTGTTTTCGTTAAGAAAATCCGTGCATATAGCGCTTACGGCAAATCCCGTACCGAGGCTTTTAGTAAGAAACAAAACATCCCCTGGTTCCGCGCCGCTATTAGAATAAATTTCATTTATACCGCATATGCCGGTAACGCTAAGACCGTATTTTATTTCTTTATCGTCTATAGAATGTCCGCCCAGAAGAGCGGCGCCGGCTTCTTTAATCTTATCCAAACCTCCCAGCAGTATAAGATTAAAAACGTCTTTTTCTATATCGTTTACGGGAAAACAGGCGATATTCAATGCCGTTAAAGGCTTCCCTCCCATGGCGTAAACATCGGAAAGGGCGTTAGCCGCCGCAATCTGTCCGAAAGAATACGGGTCGTCCACAACCGGAGTAAAAAAATCCACTGTTTGGATAAGGCAAACGGAATCGTTAACTTTATAAACGCCTGCATCGTCTTTATATCCGAAGCCTACTAAAACATTGTCGTTTTCGGGCACCGGCAGTTTTTCTAAAATTTTGGAAAGGTCCTCCGGACCTATCTTGCACCCTCAGCCGTGTGCGCTTGTCAGGCTAGTAAGCTTGTATTTCTTCGACGTCATACTGTTCAATTTTGCGAATGGGACAGAATTGAATTCTGTCCCAGTATTTAATTTATGGCGTAGGCATTTTCCCGCCCACTATTAGATATTTAAGGTCTTTGTCGGTAAACTTTACACCGCCTCCGAAATATACCGACCTCTGCGAATTATCTGTTATATTATCGTATCCGGCGTCTAAAAATATATGCCTGTAAAAAGTATAGGCGATGCCCGCGTTAATATCCTCGCTTACGCCGTTGTTATCGGCATTAAAACCGAACGCCCTTGCATAAAGCTTAAGATTTTTGCCGGTATCGGGCACGTAATAATTGACGCCGACCGCGCCGGTAGAATACAGCAAACCGGCAAGAAGCGTAAAGTTATAGAAATTTTTCGCTATCAAAGCATTAAATTTTATATTATTAGAGTAGCTGTATTGCGTCGTATTTGTAGTTACGCTCGAAGGATAAAACTGCCCCGACGGAGGATTATTAGTGGTATAAGTAGTCGTCTGGGTTTCTCCGTAGGTATTCCCGTAACCCATAGGCACTGATGCCACGCCGAGTTCGTAATAATGACCCGGCGAAGGCTGAAGTTTAACGTTCACCTGCGAAATAGAACCTTTGCTCCTCGCGAGATACTGGGAATTCATATTTACCTTAACCTGAAATTGGCTGTATCCGCCGACTAAATTATTAATCCCTTTAAGCGAGCCGTTAAGATTGTCGTACACCGAATTTCTGTTGACTAACCTGCCTATCGTTCCCTGACCGTTATTAATTTTAGAAGAAATTCCGTACAGCTCGTTTAAAGTAAGTTTTAATTTTTTTGTATCCGCATTTATATTTTTTAGGCTGTCGTTAATATTGCCTTTATTTTTAGCTACGATATAATTCAAATTTTTAGAAAGCCCCTTTATATTTTCCGTAATGGCTGGAAGTTCCGTTCTTAGGTTGTAGGATATGGCATCGAAGTTATGGATTGTCCTTGTAATAGCGGCATCGTTCTGCACGGTTAATCCGTTAATATTTTTTGAAATAGAAGCAAAATTGGACATAATTACGTTCACGTTTTGCTGGTTTTCATAAACAAGCCTGTTCAAATTTATCGAAAGCGCCGCGATATTGTGAAGTATGGCCTTTATATTTTCTTCGCCGGTTTTTGTGCCAATCGAGTTTTTTAACGATTTAGAAACTTTTTCCAGGTCTCCCGCAGTCTTGGAAAATTTCATAATAAGGGCGGACATGCTCTGGGGGGATATTTCGCTTCTTATAACTTCCTTATTTAAAGATTCTTTAGTTTCGGACGCCGGCTCTGCGCCTGCCGGAGATATAGATATATAAGCTTCTCCGAGCAGGCTCATCGACCTTATGGA
>JAJXZU010000046.1:0-4761 GCA_021779895.1 bacterium | reverse complement strand
AAATAATGTCGCCGTTACAGCGTCTTTTATAGTATCGCCCGATTTTACAAAATTGGATTTTAAGAAATTAATCGATTTCGTGAAAAGGCTTAAAATAAGCGTTCCGGTCTTTTCCGTGCTGACGCCTCTTCCCGGAACGAAACTTTATAACGAACTGAAAGATAAATTAACCGTTAAAAATTATACGTATTACGATTTATTTCATCCCGTATTAGAAACATTTTTATCCAAGAACGATTTTTTTAAGGAATTTTCCAATCTTTACAGGACTTCTTACAAAAGCCTAAATCTGAGGGCAAACGATATTTTATTCGTAACAAGATATATACTGTCGGGAAAAATGCCCCTGAATCATATGTTTAAGCTTAAAAAGTCTATGCGGTGTATTTCAACTCCTGAAACATACATAAATTCTTTACTTTTAGAGAGCAAAAATTAATTATTGCAAAATTAATTTTCAAATATTATAATATTGATTTCATATTAATAAGAATAAGCACACTTTTAAGGAGGGCTGCATAATTGGTCAAAAAAAATTTTTTAAAAAAAATCGAACATCAGTTTCCAAAAAAATACGAGACGCTGATCATTCTTAACCCTGATATCGAAGAAAACAGGTTAAATCAGTTTCTCGATAAAATAAAGGATGTTATGTCTAAAAACGGAGCCGAATTTTTAGACTTCGAAGATTGGGGCGCCAGAAAACTTTCCTACGATATCAAAAAACTCAACAGGGGAAAATTTATATTAGTGCATTTTTCGGCGAAAGGTTCTTTTATACAGGAACTCGAAAGAAATTTAAGAATTTCCGACGACTGCGTCAGATTTCAAACGGTGGTATTTACAAAAGACATAGAACCGAAAAAAGAAAACAAGGAGGAAGCAGTCAATGAATAACTATCAGCATAAAAAAACCGCAAAACCTGCCGGAACAGGTTTCATACGCAGGACATATACCAGAAAAAAAGTATGCAGATTCTGCGCGGACGAAAATTTAAAAATAGACTATAAGGATTCAAGGCTTATGAGAAATTTCGTCTCCGAAAGAGGCAAGATTATGCCCAGAAGAATCACGGGAAACTGTGCCTATCATCAAAGAAGGGTATCAAAGGCTATTAAAATGTCAAGAATAGTTTCGATAATGCCCTATACTTCCGTTAATATTTAATGTTTAAAACGAAAACGGTTTTTTTAAGTTTATTGCTTTCGTTTTTATTGTTTTTATTTATTATAAATTCAATACACGAAGGCATGTATTCTTTTATTAATCCATTTTTCTATATATATTACGATATTACCCTGATACTTTTATTTTCTCTTATCGGACCGGCTTCGTTTATTCCCGTATTATTATCTGTCGCCGTCGCCGTCGGTTTTTTAATAAACTACGGCGGCGGAATAGACTTCAGCGGCTATTTTAATCATGCCGTTTTTGGACGTTTTTTTATATCGGTTATAATAATTCAACTTTTGATATTCGTAGTTATACCGTATATATTTTCCTATTTGCTTTCAAAAGGATACGGGGCGTCAAAATCTATTTATCTTCCGGTATCGGCGGTATTCGTCGTATCTTTTTCTCTTGCGGCCGTTTACATATTCGCCGGTAAAATAGATATAATTTCGTCTTTAAATTATTTTTCGGGCAATATGGCCGAAAAGCTCATAGGCGTTTATAATAAAATGGGGATGGAATATTTTACGACTCTGAAGATAAAGGTTTTGATTTCTAAACTCATGAAGATTATTTTTTTACTTTTGCCCGCAATATTAATAATTTTATCATGGATAGGGGTCTGGCTCAGTTTTATATTTTTAAAAAAAATTTCAAAAAAGGATAACGTTTTTTTTAACGGAATAAAGGAAAACTTATCGCTCTGGAGGTCTTCGGATTATTTTTTATTATTTCTTATAGCCGGAATAATAATTTCTATTTTTTCGATTGGCATATTCAAATATATAGGCTATAATATAATTTTATTGTCTTCTTCGGTTTATTTAGTCCAGGGGTTGACGATAATTTCTTTCTTTTTCAATAAATTAAATATAAATATACTTTTAAGAATACTCGGCTACATAATAATTTTTGTTTTCAGCAATCCGCTCATTATATTTATTATAATGACCGGAATTTTCGATATGTGGTTTGATTTTAGAAAAATAGAAACTAACAAAAAGGGGGTTAATGTTTAATATGAAAATTATACTTAAAGAAGACGTACAAAATTTAGGTTTTATGGGAGAAACGGTCAATGTTGCGGACGGTTACGCAAGAAATTTTTTAATGCCTAAAAATCTAGCAATACCGGCGACAAATTCCAACGTTAAAACTGTCGAACACGAGAAAAAAATAATAGAAAAAAAGAAAGCTAAAATAACCGCCGAACTCACGGAAATTAAAAATAATCTTGAAAAAACAGAAATTACTATACCGGTTAAAGTCGGCGAAAACGAAAAAATATTCGGAAGCATAACGAAGGTCGATATAGAAAATAAACTTAAAGACTCTGGATTCAATATCGACAGGAAAATAATTAATCTTGACAATCCGATAAAAGAACTCGGCATTCAAACAGTTAAAATTAAACTTTCGAGAGATATAGTAGCGGAGATTAAGGTCAACGCGGTGCCGGAGATTTAAAAATTAGAGCATTACCTTTATGTATTTATGCAAAGCAAAGACAGAAAAAAAGGGTCTAACGATTTTATAAACATTATTCCGCCTAATTCCATAGAAGCGGAGAAAGCTTTGCTTTCCTCGATATTAATAGATAATTCCCAGATAAATTCGGTACTGGGAATTATCTCTCCCGAAGATTTTTACGACAGCGTAAACTCCAAGATTTTTAAAGTAATTGCAAAATTAAGCGAAAAAAACGAGCCCGTAGATATAATTACGATTTTAAACAGCTTAGAAAAAGACCCCGATTTCTCTAAAGGTTTTTCCGATTTCGATTACAACAACTACCTTTCATCCCTTTTTGAAATGCCTGCCGGACTTTTTAATATCGAACAATATTCAAAAATCGTAAAGGAAAAATCAACCCTGAGAAATCTTATTAACGCTTCTAATAAAATCAGGCAGAAATGCTACGAACAGACCGACGACGTAGAAAATATAATAGATTTTACCGAAAAAACTATATTCGACGCAACGGAAAAGGACTCTCCCAAAAATTATGTAGAAGTCTATCCTTTAATAGTCGATTATTTTAAAAAACTTACCTCAAAAAAGCATGAAGACGACGTTATTACCGGCATTCACAGCGGATTAAACTATCTGGACGAATATACTAACGGCTTTCAGCCGTCAGACCTCATTATTATAGCAGGGAGGCCTTCCATGGGAAAAACTGCCCTTTCTCTTTGCGTTGCGAAAAACATAGCGGTTAAAAAAATCCCGGTCGCGTTCTTTTCGCTCGAAATGTCTAAAGAACAGCTTGCCACGCGTCTTCTGGCTATGACGGCAAAAATAGACTCTTCATTTCTGAGGAGGGGCAAAATTCATAATCCGGACATAGAAAACATACATAAAGCCCTTGAAATACTTGAAGATATACCGATATATATAGACGACAGCGCAGGCATAACGGTAACGGAACTGAGAGCCAAAACCCGCAGATTAAAAAGAGAAAAAAATATAGAAATAGTTATAATCGACTATCTTCAGCTTATGAAAGCTTCTCATAACATAGAATCGAGGGAACAGGCCATAGCGGATATTTCGCGCTCGTTAAAAGGCCTCGCAAAAGAACTGAATATCCCGGTAATAGCTCTTTCCCAGCTAAACAGAATGGTCGAATCGAGGCAGGACAGAAAACCTCAGCTTGCGGACCTTAGGGAATCCGGAGCTATAGAACAGGATGCCGACTTAATTATGTTTGTTTACAGGGAAGAGGTTTATAAAAAAGATACGGAAAACAAAGGCATAGCAGAGTTAATAATCGGCAAGCAGAGAAACGGTCCTACCGGCATCGTCAAACTTTCTTATATCGATAAATATACGTCTTTCGAAAATCTTGCATACGAAGACGGTGAGGCTTATATCTAATCTAACGGCAATCAATCAATGTATGGAGCGCATTGCGGCTAAACCTGCGGCGCCTATAATTCCGGCATCTTCCCCTAATCCCGATTTTAATATCCTCAGGTTCGATGCCGACGCCTTAAGCGCCCTTTTGCCTACCTCGTTTTTAACGGTATCGAACAGGCCGGGAATACCGCCTATAACTCCTCCGCCGAGTATTATTGCGCAGGGATTCAATAAATTTACCGCGCTTATTACTCCGTCGGACAGATAAACACCCGTTTCTTTAATTATCTCTGCGGCTTTTTTATCTCCGGCTTTATAAGCGTCGGCTACGGTTTCGGCAGATATTACGTCGATATCGCCTCCTGCCGCATCTATTATATTTTTAAAGCCGTTCATATCCGCGGCGGCTCTTTCTTTAGCTATATTTGAAATTCCGAGTCCTCCGGCATACGCTTCGAGACAGCCGGAGTTCCCGCAGGCGCATTTTCTGCCCCCCGAAACAACGGTTATATGTCCTATCTCTCCTGCGGCGTTAGAACAGCCTGCATATAAAGACCCGTCTATTATAATTCCAGAACCTATACCGGTTCCGACAAAAATACATATAATGTTATTTTCGCTTTTTCCCGAACCGAACTTCCATTCTCCGTAAGTAATAGCGGTTAAGTCGTTTGTTATATAGACGCCTAAGCCGGTTTCTTTCTCAAGTATATACTTCAGGGGAACTT
>JAJXZU010000201.1:0-4813 GCA_021779895.1 bacterium | reverse complement strand
TTTTTCTGCAGTTTACTTCAGCCGCTACGGGACTTATTTTTGCCGTGGCTTTTATCCGCGGGCTTGTTAGGCGCGAAGCAAAATACGTCGGGAATTTTTACGCGGATTTTATAAAATCGATTTACAGGCTCTTTCTTCCTTTAGCCGTTATCTTTGCGGTTGTTATGCTTTGGCAGGGTGCCCCTCAGACTTTTGTCATGCAGAAAAAAGTTACAAATATGACCGGAGTCAAGCAGACGCTCTCAATGGGACCCGTAGCCTCTATGGTATCTATCGAAAATCTCGGTACCAACGGAGGGGGTTTTTACGGCGCAAATGCCGCACAGCCTTATGAGAATCCTAATCCTTTTACTGACGCTTTAACGGTATTTATGATGGGGACTATTCCGATAGCGCTTTTTTTGATGTACGGAATAATGATAGGCGATAAAAAGCATGCATGGACGTTATTCGCCGTCGCCATGACCCTGCTTATCGTCTGCCTTGCCGTAGTTTATTCGCAGGAAGCGCACGGCAATCCCTTCCTTGCAAAGCTCGGCGCAAATATAAACGTTTCCAAAAATAATCCGGGCGGCAATATGGAGGGGAAACAGGAGCATATCGGAATTGCGCAGACCTCTTTATTTGCGGCGGCTACCACGGCGTTTACCACCGGCAACGTCGATTCCTCCCACGACAGCTTTATGCCTCTTTCGGGCATGATTTTAATTGCTGAAATGATGTTAAATCTTATATTCGGCGGCAAAGGGGTAGGGCTTTTAAATATGCTTACCATGGTGATAATAGGCGTGTTTATAGCGGGGCTCATGGTAGGGCGGACGCCGGAGTTTCTAGGAAAAAAAATAGAGGCGAAGGAGGTAAAACTCGCTACCCTTGCGATGTTTGCCCATGCTTTTATTATTCTTATCCCTTTTGCGATTGCCATAGCCATACCAGCCGGACTTGCGGGGATATTCAACCCCGGTCCGCACGGTTTAAGCGAAATTTTATACGCCTATACCTCGAGCGTGGCAAACAACGGCTCCGCGTTTGCGGGACTTAACGGAAATACGCTTTTTTACAATATTTCTCTCGGACTTACTATATTTTTCGGAAGGTATATCCCGATAATATGCCAGGTCGCTATAGCCGGCTCCTTGATTAAAAAGAAAAGCGTTCCGGAATCCGCCGGCACTTTTCCCGCACACGGCCCTTTATTTTATGCCGTAGTTATGGGAACCGTGCTGCTCGTAGGAGCCTTGACTTTCTTTCCGGCGCTTGCTTTAGGGCCTGTAGCCGAACATTTCGCAATGGTAAAAGGGCATTTATTTTATTAAATAGAGGATAATTCATTATGGGAAAAGAACTGATAAAAATGATTAAACTTACGGTTTTACTCTATGTCGTATGCTCTATAGCATATACGTTTCTAATATGGGGCATAGGGAAAATAGCCTTTCCTTTTCAGGCGGGCGGAAGCATAATATATAAAAATTCAAAGCCTGTAGGCAGTTTTTTAATAGGAGAAAAGTTTACTTCTCCTTACATATTCAACGGCAGGCCGTCGTATGCGGGAAACGGTTATAACGGAACGGAATCTAGCGGTTCTAATTATGCCCCTATCAACGGCAAATATATCGCTATAGAAAAAAAACTAATAGATAAATTTTTAAAGGAAAACCCCACGGTTAAAAAGGGAGACGTTCCGGCAGATATAGTAAACGGTTCCGGTTCGGGCTTAGGTCCTTATATTTCCATAGCGGCGGCTTTAGACCAGGTTCCAAGGATATCGTCTTTAACGGGAATATCCAAAGTTAGATTATACGGACTGGTGAAACATAATATAGCTTACAGGCAATTCGGCATATTCGGCACTCCGGGGGTAAATACCGTGAAATTAAATCTAAAACTTTCAAAAATGCTTAAAAAAAGGGATTTTATTATATATAAAAGCGTTTTTAAAGGACTGGCAAATTAATTATTTTTAAAAATAGAGGAATAGAAAAATCATGTCCAATAAATCTTATTACGTGTCTGCATTTAGCAAAGATATAATGTTCTCAGCCATAAAAGATTCTTTTAAAAAACTTAACCCGCGCATCATGGTTAAAAATCCCGTTATGTTCGTGGTCGAAATAGGTTCCGTAATTACTACGGCGATATTTATAAAAGACCTTTTTATGCACGATTTCAAATTTATAGCCTTTGTCCTTCAAATAACCGTATGGTTATGGTTTACCGTTTTATTCGCAAACTTTGCCGAAAGCATTTCGGAAGGCAGGGGGAAAGCGCAGGCGGACAGCCTGAGAAAGACAAAGACGGAAGTAATAGCAAGGCTTTATAAAGACGACGGAAAAGAAGAAGATATAAAAGCTTCGCAGTTAAGAAAGGGAGATATAGTAATAGCCGAATCGGGCGATATTATACCCGCAGACGGCGAAATAATAGAAGGCATCGCGTCCGTGGACGAATCCGCCATCACCGGAGAGTCCGCCCCCGTGATAAGGGAAAGCGGCGGCGATAGGAGCGCCGTTACCGGAGGCACGAAAGTTTTGTCCGATAAAATTATAATAAGGGTAACTTCCAACCCCGGAGAAAACTTTATAGACAAGATGATATCGCTTGTAGAGGGAGCGTCGAGGCAGAAAACGCCTAACGAAATTGCGCTTAACATTTTACTCGTCATGCTTACCGCCCTTTTTATAGTAGTCGTGGTAACTATTGAACCTATGGCGGGTTATTTCCACGGATATATTTCTCCCGTAATACTCGTAGCGCTTCTCGTGTGCCTTATACCTACCACCATAGGCGCTTTGCTTTCCGCTATAGGCATTTCCGGCATGGACAGGTTAGTTAAGCATAACGTCATAGCAATGTCAGGAAAAGCCGTAGAAGCGGCTGGGGACGTTAATACGCTTTTGTTAGATAAAACGGGAACCATAACATTCGGCAACAGAATGGCAGTTTCATTTATTCCTTCGGAAGGCGTAACGGTCAACGAATTAGCCGATTATTCACAGCTTTCGTCTTTAAGCGACGAAACGCCGGAGGGCAGGTCTATCGTTACTCTGGCAAAAAAGTACGGGTTCAGGGAAAGGCATATGGACGAAAAAAACGTCGAATTTATTCCTTTTTCCGCTTTTACGAGAATGAGCGGAGTAAATATTGCCGACAAACATGAACAAATAAGGAAAGGAGCGGTAGAAGCCGTCGTAAAATTCGTAGAACTAAATCAGGGAACGGTTTCGGACAAGACCGTAAAAGCAGCCGAAGAAATATCGAAACAGGGCGGAACCCCGCTTGCCGTCGCGGTAAATAACCGTATGCTCGGCATTGTACATTTAAAAGACGTAGTAAAAGGCGGAATTAAAGAAAGGATAAACAGCTTAAGAAAAATAGGCATTAAAACCGTAATGATAACGGGCGATAATCCTCTGACGGCAAAAGCGATAGCGGACGAAGCCGGAGTCGACGATTTTATATCCGAAGCTACCCCCGAAACTAAAATGGCTCTTATAAAAAAAGAACAGTCTCTCGGTAAATTAGTAGCTATGACCGGCGACGGGACGAACGACGCTCCTGCTCTGGCACAGGCGGACGTCGGCGTTGCTATGAACACCGGCACTATGGCCGCAAAAGAAGCCGGCAATATGATAGACTTGGATTCTAATCCTACGAAATTAATAGAGATAGTAGAAATAGGCAAACAGCTTCTTATAACCAGGGGGTCGCTCACCACATTTTCTATAGCAAACGACGTTGCGAAGTATTTTGCCATAATACCGGCAATGTTCGCGCCTATTATTCCGTGGCTTGTGCCTTTAAATATAATGGGACTGTCTTCCCCCGAGTCGGCTATACTTTCAGCGGTGATATTTAATGCTATAATAATAATTATACTCGTTCCGCTTGCCCTTAAAGGCGTTAAGTACAGACCGGCTTCCGCTTCGTCAATTTTAACCAGAAATCTTTTGATTTACGGGCTCGGCGGAATAATAGCGCCGTTTATAGGAATAAAACTTATAGATATTGCGTTAACCTTTTTTCATATAGTATAAATTTTAAGATTAAATAAATATTGGATAACCGGCATGAATGATATAATTGAATTAGTATGAATTAAATTAATATATTATTTTGCTAAATCCTGATTTTACCGAAGGAATAACTTTGAAAATAGAATATAACAGACCGTCGGCGGATTCGATACTTAATAAGATAAAATATTCTTCAAGCGAAACTAATGTTTTCCGCGTTTATCTTGGAGCCGCTCCCGGAACCGGCAAAACATATATGATGCTCGAGGACGGCAATTATCTCCTTGAACACGGGATAGACGTAGTTATCGGATATGTCGAGCCGCATGGAAGAAAAGAAACCGAAGCCGAAATTAAAAACCTTGAAACCGTTCCGCGAAAAAAAATAGAGTATAGGGGGTCGGCATTTGAAGAGCTTGATGCCGAGGCGGTTATTGGAAGAAAACCGTCGATTGTCCTGATAGACGAACTGGCCCATAATAATGTCCCAGGTTCAAAAAATTTAAAAAGATATCAGGACGTTATCGAGATTTACAGGGAAGGCATCAGCGTATTTACTACCTTGAATATATTTCACCTTAATTCTATCGCCGAGAGAGTGGAATCCGAACTTGGCATAAAAGTAAGCGAAAGAGTCCCCGATTACATTTTAAATTACGTCACGGAAATCGTAAACGTCGATGTTCCCGCCGGAGAATTAATAAAAAGGCTGACCTCGGGAAAAATTTATTCCAAAGAAAATATTCAGGCCGCGTTGAGCAATTTTTTTAAAATAGAAAATCTCATAGTTCTGAGGG
>JAJXZU010000163.1:0-4835 GCA_021779895.1 bacterium | reverse complement strand
AACCTTAGATAAAATATTCTTTGCAAGGATTATTCCTATTATATTGTCTTTTTCCCTGAAATATATAGGAATCCTGGAAAAATGATAGGATTCTATTAGTCCTACGGCGGAAGAAACGGGAGTGTTAACGTCTAATTCAAATACGTCATCCTTTTTCGTCATGATACCCGTGGCTTTTAAATATGAAAGCTTTAAAAAATTTTTTATAAATTCGTATTCTTTTTCTTTTATTTCACCTTCATTTTTGCCTATTTCAATAATAGTCCTTAATTCTTCGTTCGATATCGACTCTTCCTTTTTTAACTGGAGGCGTTTCCCGCTTAGCCCAGTTTTTTCTATTAATAATCCTGCGAAATAGACCGGATGAAAAAATATATCGGAAACCATTAAAGATAATTCTATGGGTTTCTTAAGGGCAATTATCTTCGGAACTATCTCGGCAAGGATTATAAGGATAAGCGAAATGGATATAATAGAATAAATCACCGGAATATGTTTAAAATATCGGTTTAAAATTATAGAGCCTATGCTTGCAGTTATAACGTTTGCAGCCATATTTCCTATCAAAATTATTACAAGAAATACGGACGAGTTCCTTATTAAAAAAATCACCCTGTTTTTTTTCCTCATATTCAATTCGTCTATATCTGCCTGGGTAAGAGAAAATATCGAAGATTCAGAAATAGAAAAAACTGAGGAAATTATAAGAAATAAAATAAAGAGAAAAAATGAAATGAGGCTGTACATATAGTTTATAAATGTTTAAAAGTAAAATCTTTAGGGATGTATGTAGCGCCGTTCTTTAAAAAATTCACGCATGCGGGATTATCGTTTATATATCCGATTTTTTTTATTTTAACTCCGGTGGATTTTGATAGTTTCAGCAATTCTTTCTCTTTATGTTTTTCCGATGTCCATAAAAGCTCGTAATCTTCCCCGAATGAAACTGCTTTATCAACATAATTTTCAATATTTAAAATCATGCAGATATATTTCAATTCCTTATTTAACGGAATGTCATCTAGATATATTTCACACCCGCACCCGCTGCCGATTACGTTAAAAATATCTTTAACGAGTCCGTCGCTTATATCTGTTAATGAGCCGGCAAGTTTTTCCCCGGATAATTTTCTGCCTAAATTTATCCTGGGCTCAGGAAGTTTATGTTTGTTTATGAAATTCTCTATGAGTTTTTTATCCTCCGGGCTGAGATTCGGATAATTTTTAAATATATAATCTTTATTGGAGTTAAGATAAAACGCCATCCAAGAATTTCCGAGTTCCCCGGAGACATATATTTGCTCGCCTTTTTTTGAATTATATCTATTAACGACATTTTTGTCTTTATAGTCGCCTATTATGGTAGCAGATATCGAAAATTCGGATGCTTTCGATATATTTCCGCCTATAAGGGACACCCTGTATTTTTTTGCCGTGTCGATAATGCCCCGCAATGTTTGCTTAATATCTGCTTCATTTACATACGCGGGCAAAAAAAGCGACAAAATGAATAATCTGGGAATTCCGCCCATAGCGGCAATGTCGCTTAAATTTACGAGTAAAGATTTTTTGCCTATTTCATAAAAATTGTATAGAACAAAATTGAAATGGACGTTTTCGGTTATGCTGTCGGAACTCACGAGCATACGGTTTTTATCTTTAACGATAGCGCAATCGTCCCCGATTGATTTAATAATTAACGACTTATTAAAACCTTGAGTTTCCGAACTTAATCGTTCTATCTCTTTTATCAGCTCCGTTTCACTTAACTTTTCTTTTTTTAGCACCCTTATTTTTATTAACAGGCTTAATTTTATTAGAGCCGGAATTTGCATCCGTATCTCCGGCGGATATACCTATAATTGCATGCTTTATAACTTCGTCCATATGCCTGACGGGTATAAATTTCAAATTTTTCTTAACTAACGGAGAAATATCTTCAAGGTCTTTCTTATTCCTTTCGGGTATAAGAATAGTTTTTATTCCAGCCCTTAAAGCGGCTAAGGATTTTTCTTTTAAACCGCCTATAGGCAAGACGTTGCCTCTAAGGGTTATTTCGCCGGTCATAGCGATGTCTTTTCTTACGGGTTTTTTTAATACCGCCGAAATCAGGGACGTCGCCATAGTTATTCCCGCGGAAGGTCCGTCCTTCGGTATGGCGCCTTCCGGTATATGGATATGAATATCGTTTTTTTCAAACGTATCCGCTTTAATTCCAAGTTCGTCCGCCTTGGAGCGGGCATAGCTGACGGCGGCATGAGCGGATTCTTTCATAACGTCGCCTAGCTGGCCGGTAAGCGATACACCCCCTTTGCCTTTAACGAGAATAGTTTCTATATAAAGAACTTCTCCGCCGACCGGAGTCCAGGCAAGACCCGTGGCTACCCCAATTTCGTCTTTCTGCCTTTCTTCCTCGGGAAGTATTTTTATGGTTCCGAGGTATTTATGTATGTTTTTATCGGTTATAATATATTTCTTAATTTTATTTTCGGCTATATTTCTCGCGACTTTTCTGCATACCGTTCCTATTTCCCTTTCTAAATTTCTTAAACCTGCTTCGCGGGTATAACCGGCGATAATAGTTTTTACCGCACTCGGCTTAAATTCGATATAATCTTTTTTTAATCCGTTTTCCTTAATCTGTCTGGGTATAAGATATTTTTCGGTTATTTTTTCTTTTTCTTCCAAAGTATAGCCAGACAGGCTTATAATTTCCATCCTGTCCCTTAAAGGTGAAGGTATGGTGTCCGCGACGTTAGCGGTTGCAACGAACATAACATTCGATAAATCGAAAGGAACATTGAGATAATGGTCGGAAAAAGAAGAATTCTGCTCCGGATCCAGCACTTCTAAAAGAGCGGAAGAAGGGTCGCCTCTAAAATCAGTTCCTACTTTATCGATTTCGTCTATCATAAAAACGGGATTATTTGTTCCAGCCTGTTTTATTCCCTGAATGACTCTTCCGGGAAGGGCTCCGACGTATGTTCTTCTATGCCCCCTGATTTCGGCTTCGTCGTGAACGCCGCCCAGAGAAACCCTGATGAATTTTCTATTCATAGCCTTTGCGATAGATTTGCCGAGAGAAGTTTTCCCGACGCCGGGGGGTCCGATAAAGCATAGTATCGGTCCTTTCATCTTTTTGTTTAGTTTTCGGACGCTTAAGTATTCGAGGATTCTCTCCTTGATTTTTTCAAGGTCGTAGTGGTCCTCGTCCAAAATTTTTCTTGCGGTATCTATATCCAGATTGTCTTTAGTCTTTTTCGACCACGGTATATCTGATAGCCATTCTAAATAAGTTCTTATCGTCGATGCTTCGGCGGCATCCTGATGCATAGATTCGAGTCTCGATAATTGTTTTTCGGCTTCTTTCAGCACTTCCGGAGGCATTTTTGCCGCCGTTATTTTTTCCCTAAGTTCGGCAATTTCTTGAGATTTTTCGTCGGTTTCGCCGAGTTCCTGCTTAATCTGCCTTAACTGCTCCCTTAGAAAATAATCTCTTTGGGTTTTAGTCATCTCTTCTTTTGCCTGGGATTGAATTTTAGCCTGCATAGAAAGGATTTCTATTTCCCTGGCAAGTATATCGTTAACTCTTTTAAGCCTTTCTACCTGGTCGGTTTCTTCTAATATTTTCTGAGATTCGTCTATTTTTAAACCTAAGTTGGACGCTACTATGTCCGCAAGCCTCCCCGGATTAGTGATGTTTTCGAGTATGATTAATATATCCTGAGACGGAAGCCTGCCTAGAGATACGTATTTTTCAAGCTGTTCTTTTACGTTTCTCATTAGAGCGTCAACAGCCGGCGTAATTTCCGCAACGTTTTCGTCTTTGATTTTGGATACTTTTACAAGATAGAAAGGTTTAATTTGAACGAATGTTTCTATTTTTGCTTTTAATAAACCCTGAACTAATATCTTAACCCTTCCGTCAGGAAGTTTTAGCATTTTCATAATCATCGCAACGACCCCTACGTCGTAAATATCGTTTTGCGAGGGTTCTTCGACTATTATGTCTTTTTGGGCGGATAAAAGGATTAGCCTGTCTTTAGACAGGGCTTCATCTACCGCTTTAATCGAAGCTTCTCTTCCTACGAAAAGCGGTATTATCATAAAAGGAAAAAGAACAAGGTCCCTTATAGGCAGAAGCGGTATTACTTCAGGCAGTTGAATTTCTTCCGGTAAATCCTGTTGTTCGATGTTTTCTCCTTTTCCTATAACAATTTCTTTAATATTATTGCCGTTCATATTTGCATCGGTTTTATTCATATTTTATTCCCCTTTTATGCTGTAACGTATATATAAATATTATACTATAATTATAGAATTATAGCTATAATTGGGTGATATATATTTACAAAATAGGTATCGAGGTTTCGGAATTTATAAAAACGTCTCCTATTTCAAAATTTATGCTTAAAACGCCGTCAGATAAAACGGCCCTTATATTTTGCCTGGAAGGAGTGACGGGCAGAAGGACGAATCTTTCGAACCTGCCGAATCTTCTTTCTATGCAGAAAAAATTAACCTTGGATTTTATCTTCGGTTCCGATTTCCATCTTATGACTAATATATTATTGTGGACGGCTATAAGTATATTGTCCTTCGAAATTCCGGGCAGTTCGATTTCTATAGTCAGTCTGCTTTTATTCGTGTATATGTCGATAGGAGCGGAGTTTGTCTTAAAAGCGTAGGGTAGGTCCTCCATAGGGAAAAAACCGAAGTGGAAATGAAAAATCCTTTCCACTTCATTTTTAAATTTAATCATTTTTCTGCTGAAGTTTTCGTTGTCGTCAAAAAATTTCATGATTTAATTTCTGCACCATTCCGATTTTCCGATA
>JAJXZU010000045.1:0-4864 GCA_021779895.1 bacterium | reverse complement strand
ATCGCCGCCGGTA
This sequence comes from bacterium, assembly GCA_021779895.1. Lineage (GTDB taxonomy): Bacteria > SZUA-79 > SZUA-79 > Acidulodesulfobacterales > Acidulodesulfobacteraceae > Acidulodesulfobacterium_A. The sequence goes on along the minus strand of JAJXZU010000045.1, from coordinate 4,851 downwards.
TAATCCTGAACCATGTTTTTCAGCATTTTACCGCCGTTTAATCCGGAGAAAGGTATAGACGGCGTGTGCCCGTGGTCGGATATAATAAAAAAATCGTATTCCCTTTCGGCTTTTAATATAGTTTTATAAATATGGAAGAGCTTTCTGTCTATGGCTTTTAATGTTCTTAGAGCGCTGAAAGAATAGGGACCCCTGTGGTGCGAAAGCTCGTCGTAGCCTATATAATCCAGATATACCGAAGGAACTCCCCTGGATATGTCCATTATGGCTCCGAACGTTTCTACCTCTTTAAATATTACGTTAGACATTGCTCTTGCAAAAGGAAAAAAACCTTCCGGACGTACGCGCCTGTTTTTAAGTATATCCGTTATTCTTTCGCCTATTTCAAATACCGCCTCAAAAAAAACATAAAAAAAGGTTTTCAGAAAAGTAAAAATATGAAAAACAAAAATTATAAAAATATCAAAATTTCTTACCTTTTTTTTAAATAAGTATCTTATCGAAAAAGTAGAAAGCGTAAATGTGGAGCGTGATGCCCCGCCAGAAAATAAATTGACATAACTTGAACCGCCGGTTAAAAGTCCGCGGCTTTTTTTTGCAAGGAGCTCTTCGATCCGGCCTGCGCTTTCAGGCTTTTTGAATATAATTTCTTCGCCCGTTTCTCTTTCTATCCATCTGAATCCCGGAATATTATCGTTATTTCCGTATAGAAGTCCTGCTTGAAAAAAAGGGGTATCGCTCGGCACCCCCGTAAAATATTTACTAAGAATATATTTATCGGATTTTATAATTTTCTTCAAATGCGGCATTAAATTAAGCGACAACGCCTTACTTAAAGCCTCGTAGGAAAGACCGTCTATCTGAAATATCACAAAACCTTTTTTTTCTAAAGGCTTCTTTACTTTTATTTTCCTTATAGATTTTTTAAATATATTTAAAAAACTTCTTTTCATAATATTAATTATCTTCTCTTTCGAAAAAATAGTTGGAAAGAAAAATCATTAAAACTAAAAATAATAAAATAAAAATAAAATCCCATACCGCGGGAGTTTCAGGTATGAATAAATTTATCTTTTTATTGTAAAAAAAGATATACTTCAGTAAATCTACCGAATAAGTAACCGGATTAATATATGCAAGTATTTTTAAAAAATCGGGGAACCTTTTTATGGGATAAAGAGCTCCGCTCACGAAAAACATCGGCTGCACTATCAGATTTATAATTGAATTAAATCCCTCGAAAGAAGTCATTTTTGAAGCTATAACTATGCCGAATGCCGTTATTGCCGATGAAATTAAAAAAAGGGATATGACGGCCAATACTAATACGGTTAAGCTCAGTTTGATGCCGATAAACGGTGCGAATGCAAGCATTATAACAGCCTGAGCGGTGCTGACTATGCCGCCCGACGTAATTTTAGCAAGTACGAAGGTCTTTCTTGAAACCGGAGAAACGAGTATTTCTTTCAAAACGCCGAATTCCCTGTCCCAAATTATTGATATCGAGGAAAAAATAGACCTGAAAAGAACTGTCATTACAAGTATGCCGGGGAAGATAAACTGCATATAAGAACCGCTTTTAATTTTAACCATTGTAGAAATGCCGTAACCGACGAATAAAAGCCATATTACAGGCCTTGAAAGGTCGGTAATAAGCCTAGATTTCTGCCTTATAAATTTCAAGATTTCCCTGTTGTTTATCGCGATAAAAGCCCGGAATTCCGTTTTCATACTGTTATTTTTTACAAGTAATTAAAAATTCTGTCTTGGAAATAAGTAAATCGTCTTTAAAATTTAAAAATTTAAAATAATCGTTTAAACCTTTATGGAATTCTATGGAAGCGATTAATTTTCTGCTTAAAATATCGTTTTTTACAAGCTCCAACTCATTTTGAACTAATAAAAAAGCGTTTTTTAAAGCCTCGGGGCTGGAACTTCCCTCGCTGCCCTTAAAAAATACAAGCGTATACGGTCTTATCTTTATATCCTTAAAATCGTGCGATAACAGAAAAGCGGGCAATTTTTTCGAAATTAATCTGTCTCCCCCCTTTAATTTTTGATATTCGGAATAAATTCGAAATAATTTTTTGGAACTTTCGGGAAGATCCGGATAAAATATATTCATATCGTCTTCGATATCGGCTATAATTAATAGTCCGCCGTCTTTAATCGTTCTTTTAATCTCGGAAAGAAAGATATCCGACATACCGGTATGTTGAAAAACGTATCTTACGAAAATTGCATCGAAAACGGAATCTTTAACGGGTATATTCCGGCCGTCGGCATTTATATATGCAGTGTTTTCCTTGTTGTTTAAATAACGTGCGGCTTTTAAAAAATCTTTATCTAAATCTATGCCTATAATCTTCGAAAGATTCCTTTCTTTTAATAAATACGGCAATATTCCCACGCCCGTTCCAATATCCGCGACGGTCTTGCCGTAAAAAGGGTAGCCTAAATTGTCTATCTGATGTAAAAGGTGCGGGGCGGTTAAATATGACTGATAAGCCATATATCGAACATCCGGGGGGGAATCTTGCGACAAAGCCGTATTAAAAAATTGTCCGCAATACAAGCAACCTTCCTAAAAAATATTTTTTAAATTTATAGTCTGCATCCTTTCTTTGCCGACAGACAGCATATTTATACGCAAACCGGTAAGGTCTTCTATTCTAAGAATATATTTCTGGGAATTTACGGGCAGGTCTTTAAACGATTTTATCTGGGATATATCGCCGCTCCACCCTTCCATTTCTTCATAAACTGGGATTGCCTTATCGTAATCCGCGGAAGAAAAAGGCAGATGGTTTATAATAGAACCGTTCAACATATAACCTGTGCATATATTTATTTTCCCTAATCCGGATAAAACATCGAGTTTTGTCACAACCATTCCCGTAACGCCGTTTAAACGTCCGGCTTCTTTAATTAAGTTCACGTCGAACCAGCCGCATCTTCTCGGCCTTCCCGTAACGGATCCGAACTCCTCTCCCTTATCCCTTATTATCCTGCCTTCCTCGCCTTTAAGTTCCGTCGGGAAATAACCCTCTCCGACTCTCGTCGTATAAGCCTTCGTGATGCCGATTACCTCGTCTATTTTCGTAGGGCCGAGACCGATGCCCGAAAGAGCGGAACCTCCTACGGTGTTAGACGAAGTGACATACGGATATGTGCCGTGATCGACGTCTAAAAATGTTCCCTGCGCCCCTTCAAGCATAACGTTGTAACCTTTATCCAGCCGCTCGTTGATAAATATCGAAGAATCCATTAAGAATTCTTGGATTTTATCGCCGTAATTTAAATATTCCTCTATCAAATCGTCGGGATTGAATATATCCTCTCCGAGAACGTTTTTAAATAGATAATTCTTTTCTTTAAGGCTTAAAACAATCTTTTTATACAGAATATCCCTGTTGAGCAAATCTACGGCGCGAATACCCAGCCTTGCAACCTTGTCTTCATATGCGGGGCCTATTCCCCTGCCGGTAGTCCCTATCATGCCTGCGCCCCTCAATCTTTCCCTCGCTATATCTAACCTTTTATGATAAGGCATTATAATATGCGATTTATATGAAATAAAAAACCTGCCTTTGATGTTTATTCCTATGGATTTTAAATCTTCAAGCTCTTGCAGAAGCACCACAGGGTCTATAACGACCCCGTTGCCTAAGATGCAAATTTTTTCTTCGTTTAATATTCCCGAAGGGACAAGCCTAAAAACAAGGCTTAAATCTCCGCTTACGACGGTATGCCCTGCATTATTACCCCCCTGGTAGCGCGCTACTATATCGGCATCTTTCGCCAATAAATCTACTATTTTCCCCTTTCCTTCGTCTCCCCATTGAAGACCCACTACAATAATATTTTTTTTTCTCATAAACGATATAGATTTTTAATTTAAATTTAGATTAATTATTTTCTAAGTATTTTTTAAGAACCGAAACGGTTTTAAATTTTTTTTCTTTACCGGTATAAATATTTTTTAACAGGATTTTATTTTCGTTCATATATATAATATTTTTAATATTATTTTCGTTCATATATTTTAAGGCATCCGAATATCCGTAATCCATAAAATTGGATTCGGCGGTAAAGCCTTTTTTTCGTAAAAAAACGATAAGCCCTGCTTCCGATTTCTTATCCATGGACTTATTAAAAACAAGGTAATCTTTCTCTTTATAACCGCTAGCCGTAAAATCGGCATATTTGCATAAAATATCTAAATTTACCGCAAATCCCGCTCCTGCGCAATTCTCCCCGAACCTGCCTATTAAATTATTATATCTGCCTCCTCCGAAAATTTCATAACCTACATTGGGCGCAAAACATTCAAAAATCGTTCCCGTATAATAATTGAGTCCCCGTATCTCGCCTAAGTCTATAGTAATATATTTTTCAAGCTTATACGATTTTATATAAGAAACAACCCGCTCTAAATTCTCTAAAGCATTTTTCGATGCTTCGTTGCATGCCATTTTCCATGCTTTTTTAATAACCGATTTTTCCCCGAATATAAAAGGGAGCTCGCTTATCGCTTCTTTTTTGCCGGAAGGCAAAGATATGCTTTCCAGGAAATCATGCAAACCGGAAGAATCTTTCCTTAATATAAATTCTTCTATTTTTTTTTTGTATGACGCTTCTATGTCCGAAACTATCCCCCTAAAAAATTCGACGTTCCCTATATCTACGCTAAAATCTTTTATATTAAGACGTTTAAGCGATTCAATGCCCATAATTATAAGTTCGGCATCGCTCTCGGGACTTTCAGGCCCGACTAATTCAGCGCCAACCTGCCATATTTCCCTAGGCTTGCCGAGAACCGGGTCGAAATTTCTCAGAACGGGACCGCTG
>JAJXZU010000060.1:0-4888 GCA_021779895.1 bacterium | reverse complement strand
TATAATATCTTAGCCGTTTCATTTTCATTGCATATGAATATTTTTTTTGATACTATATGATAATGATATTTAATTAATTAATAATATTTTTATTATAATAGCAAATGGTACTAGAAGATATAAAATACCAGTTGGATCAATTTTATAGTTTTGACAATATAAAATTATCTTTTGAAGTTTTAAATAAACAGGGTTTTATATACTTTTCGAACGGCAAAATCCTTAACGCCGTTTTAGGTTCCGAGCGCGATATAGATGTTTTCAAAAAACTGAGCGGCATAGATTCAAATATTAATATCTCGGTAAGCATCGGGGAGCCTGCGCCGGAAACTACGCTCGATAAATATTTCGATGAAATTTTAGAAATAATTAACGGTAACGCTAAAGAAGCAAAAACGGATACGAATCCCGGCTGGAAAGATTCAGAAATTATTGAAGCCGGCGAAGAATCTAATCCGGCCGTAGTCGTCAGAATTTCCGAAAGCCTTTCGGTAATACCCGGCGTAGAATCGATTATTGCCGTGAAGGATGACGGAGAGATTTTATATTCGAAAGGCGTGGACGATGCCGATTTCGAATCTGCCGACGCTATGTTTTTATATAACCAGTCAAAAGAGTTAGGCGATATATTAAACTTCAAAACATTAAAAAGCACGATATGCGAAGCTAACAATTATAAAAAAATAATTATTAATAACAAAAATATTTTATACAGCATGAAAATTTCTTCGGGAGTTCCTGCGCTTAAAACGCAGATGGAAGCCGCTAAACTGCTAAAAGATGCATAATTAGGGTCGTCGAATACGGTTCGCTAATAAAATAATGCGGGCAGGCAAATAATACATTTATGGACGCTAAAGATAAAAGCATTATAGATAAAATACTTAAAATTGCCGGTGTAGATGCCTGTGCAGTATCTTCGTTGGACGGCGAAGTCTTAAGATATGAAACTAACGACGGCGAAATATTGCCGGAGCAAATAAATAAGGTTTCTCTGGAAATAAGCAAGCTCTTTGCCTCATATTCTATTTCGTCTATCGATATCACTTCTCTTTATTTAAATTTCGACGACAGAAATATTATAGTGAACGGATTCGGAAGCGGTTTTATTTTTATTTTGAGCAAAAGGAATTCCAACGTAAATCTGCTTAAGATGGAAACGTCTTATTTAGAAAGCGAGTTTATAAAAATAGTCAGCCAATCGCTTGGAAGCATTTCCGACAAGCCGCCGCTAATAAACGCTCAAGCGGCTCAAACGGTCGATAACGGTTCCGGAGCATATTCAAAAAATGAAGACGACGATGTATTCAATGCGCTTTTCGGCGGGAAAAGCGGCGGAGAAGTTAAAAACCGTAAATTAATTTCGAAAAACAATTTAGACTCAATTAAAGATATTTTTTCTTCGAGCATGGGTCCTATATCCGCAATACTTTTTGATGAAAAAATTAAAGAATTAAACGAGGATGTCGATAATTTTAACGCGGAAAATATAGAAAATTTAATAAACAGGCTGTCCGAAGAGATAGAAGGCAAGAAAGACAGGTTAAATTTTATTACTGCGGCTAAAAATATTATAAATTAAAAGAAAAGTTCGGTTATTTATTTTATCGCCGGCGTGGCTCAGGGGTAGAGCAGCTGATTCGTAATCAGCGGGTCGTAGGTTCGATTCCTATCGCCGGCTCCATATTTTGCAAGGGTTTTAAGAATCTCACCTTTTAACATTTTTACCTCGCTGTCATAAAACTGTCATTTTTTTCTTTAACGTCTAATTTGTCTAAAAGACTTACCGCATTTTTAATGTGGGCGTGGGATAAATGCGAATATCTTAAAGTCATTTTTATATCCTTATGCCCCATTAAATCTTTTACGGTTACTAAATCCGCTCCTTTCATTGCAAGCCAACTTGCAAACGTATGCCTTAGGTCGTGGAACCGAAAATCTAAAATGCGGCTTTTTCTTAATGCGCTTGCGAACCCCTTTTTAATGTCGTAATACGGCTTTAAGGTTTCCGGATTGTAAAAGACATAACCAGTTTTGACATGCCTTGTAAGTCCCGATAAAGTATTATAAAGAGTATCGTTTATCGGTATTTCCCGCCTCTCACCGTTTTTAGTTTTGTCAAGCAATATTAGCCGGTTTTTTAAATCTACCCTGTCCCAAGTTAGATTTAATATTTCAGATTTACGCATTCCTGTGTTTAAAGCGGTTATAACGATAGACTTTAAATATTTATCGCAATTAGATATTAACCGTTCGGCTTCTTCTTCCAATAAATACCGTAACCGCTTATTTTCGCCTTTTAAAAGACTTACTTTGACGTTTTTTAATAATTCTTCGCCGGCAATATTCCAGTCTACGGCTTTTTTAAACATACGTTTCAAGGTAACAATAATGCGATTTGCATATGCTATCGAGTAACCTTTTTTAAGCCATTCGGTTTGCAAAAGCTCCAGATCGGCAACAGTAAAAGCGTTAGCCGGCTTATTGCCAAATCTGACGGTAAGGGTTCTCACGAAGCCTGCCGTTCCGTATGCCGATTTAAGCCTGCCGGAAATAAATTCAAGATATTTATCCGCAAGCTCTGAAAAAGTTAATTCGGCTTTAGTTTCCTCTTTCACGGTCGTTATTACCGGCTTTCCGGTCCGGATTTGTTCCTTTAAGTCGGCGACCCATTCTTCGTAAGCCGCTTTTGCGCGCATTTTAGAATCTGCGCCGGTCGATTTTTGATACTGAATGCCATTTATGCATTTAGACATCCAAAGTATTTTTGTGCCGTTTTTCTTGTAAATGCCCAATCAATTCACCTCCTGAAGGCATTTACGCTTTTTTCTTGGTTCGGCAAATTAATTTTACCACGGGTTTGTGATAAAATCCAATCGGCGATTAATTTTTTTTCGAAGCGTAGGACGCCGCCGATTTTGACGTGGGGTATCTGATTGTGGTAGTAAAGCCGCCTGAGGCTTGAAACGCTTATTTTTAAGAGTTTTGCGGCTTCTTTTGCGTCCAAAAGTTCAAGTTCCTTTAATTCTTCGTTGTTTTTCATTTTTCTGACCTCCATAATTAATTTTATAATTGTCTTTATTGTCTTTTTTCTTTTTTTAAATATGAGGGGCGGTATTCCAAAAATACCGCCACTCATATACCCCCTCTATGGGGGTATATTACTATGCGTCAAAAACCCGAAATCCGCAATCGCTCGTCATTGTTGTTGTTGCGGGCTTTTTGAAAGTTATTTTTGCACCTGTAGTGGCGAATGTTTTGCACCTGTAGTGGTTAATTCATTTTTGCCTCCATGTTTAATGTTTAAAAAAATTACCTTTTTATTTTAAAAACTACTAATTTTTAGGGCTTTTGTTTTTGGCGGATAGACCGCCCTTTAGGGGGGCGGGATTAATCCGCCCTAAAGTATTACTAAAGTAATACTAAAGCCCCCTGTTTATGCTCCAGATTTTGTCATTTTTCCCTGTTTATGCTCCATGTCGTCCTGTTTATGCTCCATGTTTTTTTAAATAACTATACCTTTCCCTGTTTACGCTCCAGATTTGATTTTTTTATAACTCGTCCGTCCTCAATGATGATACCCGCCCCCGCAAGTCCCTTGGCGTCTTGCCTTAATTCCCGCCGCCTATCCCATAATTTTTGTTCGCTTATCGTATGGTCGCCGTAAACATGCCGAATTAATGTGTCGAGGTGCCAGCTCTGATTTGGTTGACTTTTATGCGTGAGTATCAATCTTGCTATCGCTTGCGAAATCCCATGCCGCAAGGCAGAAATTGGACTTGGATCGCGCCGCGTCAAAATGTCAGCTTCCCACAGACGCTTCACTATCGGCCCGACTTCAACCTCCCACATTTGTCTTTCCGCCGCTCGGGTCTTTTCTTTGTCTTTGATTTGCGAGAGTGGATTTGGACGCGTTAAATCCGACGATTTATCTACAAAGCTTATTAAATTGCCGGTTCCGGCGAGGTGTTTCGGTTCGAAAATTTCAATGGTTGTATTAACAAGGTCGAAAATCAAATCGTTAAGCGTTTTACCTTGTTCCTGCCGCGCCGCTTTGCGGACACGAGCAGGGTCAACAATTAATATAATTTTGCCGGACTTAAAAGTTCTTTTACTCTCGGCGCAAAAAAACAAAGCCTCCAGCACGTCTGCATGCGCCTGACCCAGCTTGCCTTTTATTCTAACCCGCCCCCATTCGGTTTTTATTATTTCGTCTTTTTCCAAAGGGCGCCGGGTCGGCTGATAAAAATTGAGACGGTATTCATGTGCTGTTGCGGTTGCGGGTCGCGCCGCCGCATTAGCATTGAATAGTTTTTTGTTTTTAGAATGAGACTTCTTCATACTCTTTCTCCTCTTTTTGTTCATTTTCTATATAACTGTTGTCGTCTTCAAGCCGCGGTTTTATAACAATAGTTAATTCTTTTCCTTCACCAACGCCCATATTATCTTTTTTATTTTTTATGACTCGCTGGGTATGTTTATTGAAACCGACACGCTTGTCTACAGAATCGTTCAAACGCTCGACTTCCCAGACATTGTGCATTGTGTCTATTATCGCCGACGCCCCACGCGCTTGGTATTCAGCGTCTTTATTCTTGCCCGCGTGGTGTATGAAAAGAAAAGTTGTTCCTCTCGCAGCGGCAAAAGGAATAAACGGCTCGATAAATTTACGATTTTGTTTGTTTTTATTTTCGTCGTCGCCATCAAAAAAACTCAAGTATGGGTCGAGTATTATAAAATCATAATGCGCGTTTAGCTCGAAGTTGAAATCCTTCTGCGCGTCGGAGAAAAAGATATTTTGAATTATTTCGCGAGGCATATTGGGATAAAAATTCAAAAGCTCATCAAGCCGATACCGCAGATATCCCGCAGTCGCCTCCCTTATCCA
>JAJXZU010000035.1:0-4969 GCA_021779895.1 bacterium | reverse complement strand
CATTTCATGCAGCCTGTTTTTATCTTCGGGATTTATAAAATTAAAATCTTTAACCGTTAAAATTTCCGAGAAGCAGTCTTCCAAATTTCCGACGATAATTTCATTGTCTTCGGCGGAAATTCGAACGACGTAAAGAGGGTTCTTAGATGAAATGCCTAATTTTTTTCTCTGTCCTACCGTATAATTAAAAATACCGTTATGCTCGCCGATTGTTTCGCCTTTTAAATTTTTTATAAACCCTTTATTTGAGGAATCGTCGGAAAGATTTCCGGAGAGTTTTTTTATAAATCCGGAGTAATTTTTATCCGGAACGAAACATATTTCTACGCTGTCTTTTTTGCCGGATATTCCGCCGAACCCGGCATCGTATGCAATTTTTCTAGTTTGCGTTTTATTCAAATTGCCCACGGGAAACATTATTTCTCCAAGATTTTCCTGCGATAAATTATAAAGAACGTAAGACTGGTCTTTCGATAAATCTTTAGATTTCAAAAGAAAAAATTTTCCCTCTTTATTCCTTGTTATTCTCGCATAGTGTCCCGTCGCAAGAGATACTGCGCCCAATTCTTTTATTCTTTTAAGAAGCAGGTCGAACTTCATAACGCAGTTGCATAAAATACAAGGGTTGGGAGTTTTTCCGCCGAGATATTCCGAGATGAAACGGTCTATTACAGCAGTTTTAAATTCGTTTTCAAGGTTTATTACGAAATGGGGTATGCCTATTTTTACGCAAACCCTTTTTGCGTCGATTATATCTTCCGTACTACAGCAAGTCTTTAAGTCCGCCGAAGCGTTAATATCTTTAGAAATTAAGTGCATGGAAACGCCTATTACGGAATACCCTCTGTTTTTAAGAATTATGGCGCTAACAGAACTGTCCACACCGCCGGACATTGCAACAGCTACGGTTTTGTTAGATTTTATAAGCATATTATAGGCAGTTTATTTTTTTTATGCGGGATTAGTTCTTAATTTTAATACGCCTTTTTTTATAGCGCTGACCGCATAATCTATATCGTCCTCTTTAGTGAATCTGCCTATGCTGAATCTTATAGCCGATTCTATTCTTTTAGCATCATATCCGTGAGCTTTTAAAACATGGGACAAGGAAACGGCTCCGGCGTTACATGCCGAACCGGCGGAAGCGCTGATTCCGTAAAGGTCGAGGTTGAAAAGCAGGGTTTCCGATTTTACGCCGTCGAAAGATAAGTTAATAGTATTTTTAAGCCTGTTCACGGGATGGCCGTTAAGCCTTATGCCTTCTATGCCGTAAAATAGTTTATCTAAAAAAATACTTCCGAGGTTATTTATTCTGTTTAATTCTTCGTTCATAACGTTTTTTATAATATTTAAGCCTTTTGCCATCGAAACGATGCCGCCTATGTTTTCCGTTCCGGCCCTTAGCCCGCGCTCCTGATGTCCGCCGTGTATTATAGGGTCTATATTTGTCCCTTTTTTCACGTACAAAGCTCCGCAGCCTTTTAACGCATAAAACTTATGTCCCGAAAAACTGCATAAATCCAGAGGAACGTCTTTGAGGCTGAAATGGCTTTTTCCGATAACCTGGACTAAGTCGCTGTGAAAAAGCACATCTTCCTTGACTTTTTTTACTTCTTCAAATATTTGTTTTAAGGGAAATATCGTACCGGTTTCATTATTGGCGCCCATTATAGATATCAGAACGGTATTTTCCTTTATGGAGGACAGCAGGTCTTCCAACAGCAGTCCGCCAAATTCGTTTACGCCTACGTATGAAGTTTCGATGCCTTCAGATTCTAAAAATTTAAAGGTATTAAGAACGGCCGGGTGTTCAACGCGTGAAGCAATAATGTGAGGTTTGGATTTTTTGTTTTTGCGCATATACGCATAAACGGAGCCGGTTATAGCAAGATTAACGGATTCCGAACCGGATGCAGTAAAAATAATGTCGCCTGAATTCCCTGCGTCTAAAAACGATTTAATATATTCTCTCGAATCCTCGATAAGAATTCTTGCGGCTCTCCCTTCTTCGTAAACAGAAGAAGGATTTCCGGGATAGTTCTTCAGCGTATCCGTTACTTCCTCTAAAACCAAAGGGTCCAAAGGAGTAGTCGCATTATAGTCTAAATAAATTCTCGGCATATATGTCCTGTCTTAATTAAGTTTCAGCAATTTTTTGTGCCTGCCCCGGCTGTTTTTTCCGGCAGTTTATGCTTCTGTTTCTGCTTATATTCGCTTATTACGTCTTCTATGGTTATCGAATTTAAAAACTCGGTAATTTTATTGGATATAGAATTCCACATATCGAAAGCAAGACATGTCGATCTTCTGCCGCATTCCTTATTATTTTTAGATTTGCTTATACAGCTTATAATTTCAATAGGTTCTACCGAAGATATTATGTCTCCTATAAGTATTTCGGACGGCTTTTTATTAAGGAGATACCCTCCGTTAGGCCCTCTTAGGCTCCTGACTATCCCGGCTTTTTTTAAAATGAAAAATATCTGTTCGAGATAGTGCAGGGATATAGATTCTCTCGCCGCAATATCTTTTAAACTTATAGGGACGGAGTTATCGTCCGAATTATAGGATAAATCTATTAACGCCCTTACGGCGTATTGTCCTTTAGAAGAAAGTTTCATGTTTTAATTGAATTCTATAATTTATTTCTTATTTTGACCGGATTCGATTTCCCTGATTCTATTTTCAAGTTCGGATATTTTCGACTTTAAAAGGGAAATTTCATAAAAAGCCGGGTCGAATAGCCTGTTATGCTCAAGGTCTATGTTGTCGTGAACCTCGGACTCGTCCCTTTTTGCGGATTTTGCGGGTATTCCGACTACGGTTGAATGGGCGGGAACGGCATTTACCACTACGGAATTTGCACCGATTTTAGAATCGTGTTCTATTGTCAAAGGCCCGAGTATTTTTGCTCCGGTTCCTATTATAACCCTGTCTCCTATAGTAGGATGCCTTTTTTCTTTTTTCCAGCTTGTTCCTCCAAGGGTAACGCCGTGATAAATAGTAACGTCGTCGCCTATTTCGGCGGTTTCGCCTATCACGACCCCCATGCCGTGGTCTATAAAAAACCTTCTTCCGATCTTTGCTCCGGGATGAATTTCAATCCCCGTCAAAAACCTGCCGGCCTGCGAAACAAGTCTGGCAAAGAGCTTGCACTTATGTTCCCATAAAAAGCGGGAAATCTTATGTATATAAACGGCGTGCAGGCCCGGGTAGCATGTAATAACTTCCAGAGCGTTTCTTGCCGCAGGGTCCCTTTCGTAAACCGAATTAATATCTTCCCTGAGAGTTTTAAACATTAGATTATTATATCAAAATCGGCGGTGAAATTAAATCTTTTATATTATTCGTATCTCAGCGCTTCGACGGGGTTCATGCGCGAGGCTTTATATGCGGGATAAAAACCGAAAAATATTCCTACGCACAAAGAAAAAACGAGGGAGATTATTATCGGCTCGGTAGTAACGATAGTTTTAAGGGGGGAAAAAGCCGAAATTGCGCTTGAAATTCCAAAGCCGAGACCTATGCCGAGTATTCCGCCGAAAAGGCTTAATACGGAAGATTCTATCAGAAACTGCTTTAGAATGTCGGATTTTTTTGCGCCTATCGCCATTCTTATGCCGATTTCTTTGGTTCTCTCGGTAACGGAAACAAGCATTATATTCATTATGCCTATGCCCCCTACAAGCAGAGAAACGGCGGCTATGCTTGCTAAAAGAATCGTAAATGTATTCGCGCTTGAGTTTGCGGTTGCCGCGAGTTCGGTAAGATTCCTGACGAAAAAGTCGTCGGGTTTATGAAGAGGTATATGATGCCTTTGCCTTAAAAGTGCCGTAATTTCGGACTCTGCCGTTACCGTATCTTTATTTGATTTTGCGGATACGGCTATAGCATGCACCCAGGTCGTTCCGGCAATTTTCTCCAGCATCGTAGTTATGGGTATTACCACCGTATCGTCCTGGTCCTGGCCGAAAGCGTTAAATCCTTTAACGGATAAAAGCCCTATTACAGTAAACGGAACATTATGTATAAGTATTATCCGCCCAATTGGGTTTATGAGTCCAAAAAGTTCGGTAGCCGCGGTATTTCCTATGACTGCGACGTTTGCCGCCGACGCTACCTGCTGCGGAGTAAAAAAGGTGCCTTTTGCTACGGACCAGGCTCTTATCACCGTAAATGAAGAGTTAGCCCCGTTAATCAATGTTGACCAGTTGTTTCCCCGCCATATGACCTGCTGAGCCATACCGAGCATTCCCGAATCGGTTTTTACGGCTGGAAGTTTTCTGATTGCATAAACATCGCTCAGCGTCAGCGTTGGCAGTACTCCGAAACCGCTGTGTATTCCGCCGAGGGAGGATGAACCCGGAAGTATTATAAGCAGATTCGAACCCATTGAATTTATAGAGTTTTGTATAGCCCTCGAAGCTCCCTGTCCTATGCTGACCGTTGCTATAACCGAACCTACGCCTATAATGATTCCCAGTATAGTCAAAAACGACCTTATTTTATTTCTCAACAGAGTCTTATAGGCAGACTCAAGGTCTAAAAGAAATGCAAATTTAACCTTATTTTCTTTATCATTATTCATTTTTTCAGAATATTTATTTTCTAAAATGTTTAACTGTTTATATGTTTATAGTTTCGGAAGATATAATCATTCCGTCTTTAACCGTAACGAGTCTTCTGCCGTAACCGGCTATATGCCTATCGTGCGTTACCAAAATAATAGTGGCTCCTCTCTCGGCATTTATTTTTCCGAAAAAATTCATAACGTCCGCACCCCTCACCGAATCAAGATTGCCGGTCGGCTCATCCGCCATAATTATAGGAGCATTGTTTACTATAGCTCTTGCGATAGCTACTCTCTGCTGTTCTCCGCCTGATATCTGGTTGGGGAATTTATTTCCTTTTTCGGAAAGGTCGACGAGTTTTAACGCTTCCACTGCCATTTCCTCGGAATCCTTAGAAT
>JAJXZU010000226.1:0-4970 GCA_021779895.1 bacterium | reverse complement strand
TTTACCGCTTTTTCATCATAATAAATGCTTTTTTCCATAAACTCTCCTCTTTTCATTTATTACAGTTAATTAAAATAAATTAAATCTAACCGCGAACCGTTAAATATTTTCACCCCCTTTTATTGTCGTTTATTTTTTTATTTTTAATTTTATTTTGAATATTCTGAGCCTTTTTTAATTCCGCCGTTATGATTTTTCTGTCTTCTTTGTTTAAATGATTGAACAATAATACAAAATACATCGTTCCGGTAGGATTTTTCAAAAAACCGTTTACGTTTTCCTTGTAAACTTTTTTTACGTCGGAATACGCGCCGGAAAGGTCTGGGCCGACATGCCCTCCCTTAATATTTAAGGCTCTTATATTATGGCATCTGGCGCATCCCAGTTTATAAAATATTTTTTTTCCGTTTGAAGGTTTAATATTGCCTTTATTTAATACGCTTCCGTCCGATATTTTTAAAGAATAATATAAACCTATAAGGGATAAAGCGATGATAAGAACAAGCCCCGTAAGAGCGGGCGCCCATATAGTCATAAATTTTTTGCTGATTTTCGGCATAATCATAATAATATTATTTAATAGAACTCCGTTACAAATTCAAATTAGTTCGAGTTTATTAAATTATAAAAAAAAATAAAAAATAAACGTTATGACTTTTGTCACATTTTTATTTTTTTATAATTTATTTTTTATAAAATTATTTTATTAATGTGATAAAAATCATATATTAAACGTTAAAAATTTAGGATAATACAATTAGAGATTAAGATTTAACCTATAAGTTGCAATAAAATTATTAAAGGAGAAACGGAAATGGAAAAAGATGCGAATTCAGTAACTCTGGACGTTACGGCTATAGAACCCAAATATAAACATTCGACCATATTTAAAATATTGGGAGAACTTGAAAGCGGAAAAAGCCTTATAATCGAAAACGACCACGACCCCAAGCCTTTGCATTATCAGCTTACCGCTGAAAATGGCGATGCTTTCGGTTGGGAATATTTAGAGAACGGACCGGTTAAGTGGGTCGTTAAAATTACAAAAAAATAAAGGAGAAACGGAAATGGAAAATACGGCGGATGTTTTACTTTTAAAGAGCGTAGGCGAAATTGCTTCCGAAAATCCGGAAAAAATCGGGGTATTCAAAAAATACGGCGTGGATTTTTGTTGCGGCGGTTCAAAAACGTTAAAAGATGTATGCGAAGAATCCGGCATAGACCGGCTGCTTATAGTCGATGAATTAAAAAGCCCTTCGGCGGCGGAAAACGACGATAATTATTCGTTAAGTAAAAAAGCGAACGACTGGGACGTTAATTTTTTAATAGATTATATAGTCAATATACACCATACGTTTTTACGCGTCCATATTCCGGAGGCAGAAAGTTACGTCGAAAAAATTGCTAACGTTCACGGAAACCGGCATCCTGAACTGCTCAAAATAAGGGAGCTTTTTACTAAAATGTCGCAGGCTATGATTCTTCACTTAGACAAAGAGGAAGAAGGGCTTTTAACGGCTATAAAAACCGGAAAAACCGAAAGCATAAAAAAAGAAATAGAAGATGCGTTATATTACCATGAATACGTAGGGCATATTCTGAAAGAAATGCTGTTTTTAAGCTCGGGCTATTCGGTTCCTCGAGACGCCTGCGCTTCTTACAAGCATGCGTACGAACTGCTTAAGAATATTTCGGATGATATAATGATCCACGTCCATATGGAAAATAATATTCTTTTCAAAAAAATTTAGGCAAAATTCAAATCGGATTCGGACAGTTTATTTTTAAAAGCATTGTTTGCAAAATCGGCGATAGAATAAGAGCTTAGGGCTTTCGTCAGCATTTTTTGAATATCGAGCCACATAAAATGAACGTCGCAATTGCCTATGTTCTGGCAGGAAGATTTATTAACTACGCATCTGTTTAGAACGATGGGTCCGTCTATGATTTCGACTATCATTTTTATGGTAATGTTTTCGGGTTGCGCATTAAACGTGAATCCCCCCTTAGTTCCTATAAAAGAATGGACGAGTCCGCTTTTTGCGAGCGTTTGAAATATCTTCGACATAAAAGAAGCCGGCGAATTAGTGTTTTTAGCTATATCTTTTACGAAACATACAGTCCCCGCAGGCTTTTTTGCCATATATACCAGCCCCCGTATCGCGTAATCGCTGGCTCTTGAAATATTCATATAAACACCTCGAATTAAGATAAAATTTGTCTTATATTTTATTATATATTATCCAGCAAAAAAATGCCCTATAAAAAATTAAGGGGGGTTAATTTAATTATAGGGCATCGGATTAAGGCTAAGATATAATCGAAAAATAGACTAATAACTGCTGTCGTCCATTTTTACCTTTAATCCAAACTTTTTATACGCATAAAACGCATATATTAAAACCAGCGGCAGACCTATAAGGGTCGCTATAAGCATAACTAAAAGCGTAAGATGATTTGAAGCTGAATTATATATATTTAAACTGTACTCCGGGTTAACCGACGAAGGAACTATATCGGGAAATATCCCCACCGCCAGACTTGCAACCGCTCCAAGAATGCCTACTATGGAATATGCAAACGGTTTAACGTCGTTAGAAGACCCCGCCGTTAAAATAACGCCTATACCGCCTATAAGCATTATAACGGGAACGATGTCTCCTATAATGCCGAAGCTGTTATTAAGAAGTCTCGGCGCAAATATCGGGGAAATCATTAAAAACAGCAGGGTAAAGACTATATATGCTACAGCAAAGCGTTTTGCAAAAACCCTTGCCCTTTGCTGAATTTCTCCTTCGGTTTTCATAATTAAATAAGCCGAGCCGTGCATTAAAAACATCGAGAGCGATATAAGTCCTCCGACCAGCCCGAAAATATTTAAAAGGCTGAACAGGGACTGGTAATCAACGTGGTCTTTGTTAAGCGGGACGCCCATTAAGACGTTTGCAATCGCTACGCCGAGCAAAAGAGAAATGCCCAGACCGGTAACCGTAATATCCGCATCCCAAAAGTTCCTCCAACCCGGACTTTCGACTTTGCTTCTGAACTCGAAAGATACCGCCCTGAATATTATGAGCCAGACTACCAGCATCATTGCAAGATAGAACCCGCTGAAAACCGACGCATAAACTAAAGGAAATGCCGCAAAAACCGCGCCGCCTCCAAGTATCAGCCAGACCTGATTTCCTTCCCAAACAGGTCCTATTGCGTTCATAACGTATCTTTTTTCATTGTCGTTTTTAGCTATAAAATTTAATAGTCCGCCTACGCCGTAGTCGAAACCGTCCATAACCGACCAGCCCAGAATAAGAACCGCGACGAGAATAAACCACAATATATTTAAGTTCATGATAACGCCTCCTTATTATTCTTATTATTTGAAGCTGCCGCTGGGGCGGATTCTCCGGCAAGTTCGTCTTTGCCTTCCGCTCTTTCCCTTAATTCTCTTTTAAACAAGAAAATCGCAAACGAAGCCAACGTTATATATATCAAAGTAAACATTAAAGTAGATAGTCCTACGTCTAACGCGCTGACGTTAGGCGAAACCGATTTTACGGTAGTTAAGAGTCCGTAAACGGTAAAAGGCTGCCGTCCTATCTCCGTAGTAAACCATCCGAACTCTATCGCTATTAAAGGCAGAAAAGCGGAAAACCAGAAAACCTTGAGCATTTTCGGACTTTCGTATAATTTGCCTTTAAACAAAAGATACAGGGCTATAAGCATAATCAACGCAAAATAAAACCCGAAATACATCATAATATGAAACGACCAGAAAACCAAGGAAACCGGAGGAAACATCGCAGCCGTCAATTTCAAATTATATTTATGGTTAATATAGCTTATAGACTTGTTGAATCCCATAACTTTAGCCGCGGGATTCATATAAGCCAGCATACTTAGCATACCGGGAATACCTATTTGCGGCCCGTTGGATTCCGTGGCGTTGTTCGGGATGGCAAAAAGCGTCTCGGGAGCATATCTTTGGGAATGCCATTGCGCTTCCATCATCGCCAACTTGGTAGGCTGGTACTTAACTACTTCTTTCGCGCTGATGTCTCCAAGTACAATTTGAAGGCATGCGACTATTACGCCGGATATGACGGCCACTTTCAATGCCTTTCTCATTATCGTATCTTTATTGTTTTTTATTAAAAACCATGCCGCCACGCCCGCCATAAAGAAAGCCGAATATTCCCAGGCGGCGGCTATTACGTGAATAAACTCCGACGGAAAATAAGGATTAAATACGACATGCCAGAAATTAGTCATTTTGGGTATTCCGTTAGAGCCTATTTTATACCCGGCAGGACTCTGCATCCATGAATTTGCGACCAAAATCCATACCGCCGATAAAGTAGAACCGAGAGCTACGAATATCGTGGATATCCAATGCGCTTTAGCCGAAAGCCTGTTCCAGCCCAGAAGCATAACTCCGACGAAAATAGACTCCATAAAAAAAGCAAAAAGCCCTTCGATAGCAAGAGGCGCTCCGAATATCGCGCCGACATAAGCGGAATATTGCGACCAGTTCGTTCCGAACTGAAACTCCATGACGATTCCGGTTGCAACCCCTACGACAAAGTTAATGGCAAATAATTTAGCAAAAAAACGCGTAATTCTTAAATACTCCTGATTTTTAGAAAAGACATAAATTCCTTCGGTTATAACAAGAAGAGTTCCAAGACCAATGGTCAAAGGCGGGTAAAGAAAATGAAAAAAGGCGGTCATTCCAAATTGGAACCGCGCCAAAAATAAAGCCAGACTATCCATAAAACACCCCCGTGAAATTTAGATAGAAATAATTAAATTAAGTTAATTAAATAAAAACAAAAAAGAAAGCATACGGTGAAAGTTTCAAATAATCGGTAATTATTATTAAAGACTAATTATATCTCAATAGTAATAATTATATATATGATTATATATATACATATATTATATGTCAATAAAAAAAATTAACAATTTGCGAA
>JAJXZU010000192.1:0-4973 GCA_021779895.1 bacterium | reverse complement strand
CGGAAAATATTATAAAATCGGTATGTAATTATTTTAATATTAAAATCGGCGATATTAAATCAAATAAAAAATTAAAAGAATTTGTGGAACCCCGCCAGATTGCTATGTATTTAATAAGAAATTATACCGAGTTATCTTTTCCGGAAATAGGCGATAAATTCGGCGGTAAAGACCATTCTTCTATAATTTATGCGGTAAATAAAGTTAAAAAGAATTTAGAAACTAATGAAAAATTAGAAAAAATATTAAATAACATTATTAAGATGATAAAAAAATAATACATAACTATGTATAATTTATGTTTAATTTTTTATATAAAAAGAATTAAACAATTTTATTAAAAATATACAATAAAATCGCACAGGTTTATAATTATAAATATATTTATAATTATAATTACTTAAGTATTTATAAACTTTTTAAACGCTACTATTACTATTAATGTTTTTAAAATTAATTAATAAATAATAAAAGGCTCGGTTAATTATGTTGAATTTTAAAATTAAAAAGCAATTTTTTTTAAATTGCCTGTCGGCTGTTCAGGGCGCTTCCGAAAAAAAAGGCTCGATGCCGATAATTTCCAATCTGCTTATAGAAAGCGTAGAAAATAATTTTATTAAAATAAGTGCGACCGATTTAGAAATCAGTATAGTAACATACTGCGGCGCCGAAATTATATCCCAAGGTAAAACGACTGTAAATTCAAAAAAAATATACAATATTATAAAAGAATTTCCTGAAAATAAAGAAAAAGGAGACGAAGATTTATTTATAAAATTTATTGAAAATGAAGCCGGGGTTGTTACTATAAGCTACAAAAAAACCGTTTTTAAATTAACCACCGTTCCGGCAAGCGATTATCCTACTATTATCGATTTCGAATCGGAGGATAATTTTAATATTGAATTGAAAACTTTTAAAACGCTTATCAGTAAAGTAATACTTTCAACGGCGGCATCGGAAGATACGAAAAGAAATCTTACCGGAGTTTATTTTGTTTTAGAAGAATTAGACGGCAAAGATTATCTTAGGTTAGTTGCAACCGACGGGCATAGATTAGCTTTAGCCCAATCCGAAATTAATTATAACGGTGAAAAAAACGGCGGGATTTATGATTTATTAAAAACAGGCGTTATAATTCCTAAGAAAATTTTAACCGAAGTTTTAAAATTAGACAAAGACGGTTTTATAAAAATTTTAATAAATTCAAATAACGTAATTTTTGAATTTGAAAAACAATCGGATAACTTTAATAAAAATACCAAGCTTATATCGAGGCTGATTGAAGGAAAATTTCCAGATTATAATACCGTCCTCCCTAAAGACGGTTATAAAACTTCAATAATTAACACGAAAAATTTTTACAATTCGATTAAAATGGTTTCATTGCTTGCCGAAGAAAAAAGCCATTCGATAGAATTGAGTTTCAGCGAAAATAATCTGTTAATTAAAACGGTTAACACAAATATAGGAGAAGGCAGCGACGAGTTAGAAATTAATTATAAAGGCGAACCGATAAGTATTAAATTGAATTCGAGATATATTATGGATTTTATTTCAAATATCTCTGAAAATAACTTAAGCGTCAGGTTTAATACTATTTATACCCCTTTTGTTATCGAACCTTATGTAATGTCGGAAAACGAACCGGGCGGCGGCGATAATAAAGTTAAACCGATGCAGGTTATAGGCGTATTTATGCCGATGAGATATTAATTAAATATTAAAATAAGAGGTTTGCGAATGAGCGGCGAAGAAGAATATAAAAGTTCGGATATTCAAGTATTAGAGGGTCTGGAAGCAGTAAGAAAATTACCGGGAATGTATATAGGCTCAACAGGACTGGAAGGCCTACACCATTTAGTTTACGAGGTGGTTGACAACAGCATAGACGAAGCACTGGCAGGATATTGTAAAAATATATTCGTGCGTATTAATATTAACGGTTCTATTACTATAGAAGACGACGGAAGGGGCATCCCGGTAGATATTCATCAGCCGCAAGGGGTTTCCGCCGCCGAGGTTGTTCTTACCGTCCTTCACGCGGGCGGCAAGTTTGATAAAAAATCATATAAAGTGTCGGGAGGCCTTCACGGTGTCGGTATTTCCGTCGTAAATGCTTTGTCTCAAAAATTAGATATGGAAATCTATCGCGACGGATACGTTTACAGGCAGAGCTACAGCAAGGGAACACCCTTAGGAAGGCTTGAAAAAGGCGAAAAGACGAATAAAAGAGGCACTTCTATTACATTTATTCCCGACTATGAAATTATGGAATATAATAATTTCGATTTCGATATCTTATCTAACAGATTGAGAGAGCTTGCTTTTCTGAATGCGGGAATACATATTAATATAACGGACGAAATTAATAATAAATCGCATGATTTTAAATATGACGGGGGCATTAAATCTTTTGTAGAATATATAAATCAAAATAAAAATGCCATTATTAAGGAGCCTATTTTTATAACAGCAAAAAAAGACGATGTTATTACGGATATAGCCCTCCAGTATAATGACGGATATTCGGAAATATTATATTCCTATGTGAATAACATCAATACTAAGGAAGGCGGAACCCACTTAGTCGGTTTTAAATCCGCATTAACGAGGGTTATAAATAATTATTATATTTCTAACGCGAATAATTTTAAAGACAGGAGCGGCAAGCGCAACGAAACAATACAGATATCCGGCGACGACGTAAGAGAAGGCTTGATAGCCGTAGTCAGTGTTAAAATGCCTAATCCCCAGTTCGAAGGACAGACCAAAACAAAGCTAGGCAATAGTTTTATTAAAGGGGTAGTCGAATCTTTAGTAAATGAAAAATTAACCGAATTTTTCGATGAAAATCCTCAGACCGCAAAAATTATAGTCGAAAAAGCTTTAGATGCCGCAAGAGCCAGAGAAGCCGCAAGAAAAGCAAAGGAACTCGTAAGGAGAAAAAGCTTATTGGACTTTTCGTCTTTACCGGGAAAGTTGGCGGACTGCCAGGAAAAGGACCCGTCCCAGTGCGAAATATATATAGTCGAAGGAGATTCCGCCGGAGGCAGCGCCAAGCAGGGAAGAGACAGAAAATATCAGGCCATACTTCCATTAAAAGGCAAAATTTTAAATGTCGAAAAAGCCAGGCTTGAAAAAATGCTCGGTTCGGATGAAATTAAGATATTAATTACGGCGCTCGGCGGAGGCATCACGTCGGGAACTTCAAAAAAAGAGGAAAGCTTTTTTAATCTCGAAAAACTCAGATATCATAAAATAATTATAATGACCGATGCCGACGTTGACGGCTCCCATATCAGGGCACTGCTTTTAACGTTCTTTTACAGATATATGAAAGAAGTTATCGAAAACGGCTATCTTTACATAGCCCTACCCCCTCTTTACAGGGTTAAAAGAGGCAACAGCGAATCCTACCTTAAGGACGACGAAGCGTTAGATGCTTTTCTTATAAACGAATCTCTTAACTCTCTCAGCGTTTACAGAAAACAGAATGATGCCGCCGACGTAATCTTAGATAAAAAATGGGTTAAAGAATCGATAGATAAAATAAAAAGTTACAAAAATTTAATCAATAAATTAAATAAAACGCATATAAGCGAAACAATAACTGAATATCTGTTAAACAACGATATAACGTCCAAAGACTTTTTAAAAGAAGGTATTTCCGATAAATTAAACGCACTGGTCGGTTTTTTAAAAAATAAAGACTATGAAACCGATTTAATAAACGATGAAGATTTTGAGGATTATAATAAACTTATTATACGGTTTAAGAATTTTATCGCTTCGGCATGTATAGACAAAAGATTTTTAGAATCGGTAGATTATAAAACTATTTATAATCTAGATAAAGAAATAAAGTCGTTAGAACTTTCAAACGTAGTAGTAGTTGCCGATTCTAAAAAATATGAAGCAAAAGGCATGAACGATTTTTACGATATTATTAAATCCAAGGCACCCCAGAATATATCCATACAAAGATATAAAGGACTCGGAGAAATGAATCCCGAACAGCTCTGGCAGACTACTATGAACAAAGAAACGAGAATGCTGAGAAAAGTCAATATAAACGACCTTATAGAAGCAGACGGAATGTTCGATATTCTTATGGGAGACAAGGTAGAACCGAGACGGAAGTTTATAGAAGATAATGCGCTGAACGTGGTGAACTTGGACGTTTAATTTTCCGGCTTAACGGTTTTAGTTTTCTTAGCCGTTGATTTTATGGCGGCTTTATGTTTTTTCGGCTTAGCGGGATTTTCGCCGGCGTTATCGGAAGCCTTTGTTTTCTTAACCGTTTTTCTTTTTGCCGGTTTCTTTTTGCCGGTTTCTTTATTTTCTATAAGATTGTTCGCTTCGGCTTGCTTATGTTCCGCGGAATCGCCGCTCAACGGATTAATCTGGTCTTTTAAATTGGACGAAGCGTTTCTAAACTCCCTTAAACCCTTGCCTAAGGTTTTTCCAAGTTCGGGCAGTTTCGACGGTCCAAATATTAACAATGCGATTACGGCTATAATAATTAATTCGGGGGCTCCGATTCCAAACATTTTTACCTCTCTTTAAAGTTGATTATATAATAATTTATTATAATATTCAAATTGCTTTTATGCTATACGTAAACGATATCTTTTACAGCATTCAAGGAGAATCCTCTTTTGCCGGGTATCCGTGCAAGTTCGTAAGGCTTGCGGGATGCAATCTTAAATGCGGCTACTGCGACACTAAAGACGCCTTAGACATTAAAAACTCCAAACCGTTAAGCATAGGCGAAATAATTAGCGCTTTGTATTCAATCGGCGGAGGCGATAATGTAAAGCTCGCAGAAATAACCGGCGGCGAACCCCTGCTTCAGGAAGAGGCGTTCGGCCTGTTCGGCGAACTGATAAAATTAAATTATATCGTTCTATTGGAAACGAACGGAACGATAAGTTTAAAAAAAGTGCACAAAAAAGTTATTAAAATTGTCG
>JAJXZU010000141.1:0-4996 GCA_021779895.1 bacterium | reverse complement strand
TCTTTTGATAAGGCATCTTGTACTGCCCGAAAGCATAAGCGGATATGCGGATTCTTTTAGATTTATAGCCAGGGAGCTCGGCGGAGACGTTCCGGTAAGCCTTATGAGCCAGTATTTCCCTGCCTACAAAGCGGAATACGACGGCAGATTAAACAGAAAGATTACGGAAATGGAATATTGCGCGGCAGTCAAGGAACTAATCGATAATAATTTAACGGGTTTTTTTCAGAATGATATAAACATAGATACTATGGATGCGGTATTAAGTTAAATTTATAACAAATATAAAATAATATTAAAAAAATAAAATATGCCTAAAAGAACCGACATTAAAAGAATTTTAATAATAGGCTCCGGACCTATAATTATAGGACAAGCCGCGGAATTCGATTATTCCGGGACGCAGGGAGCAAAAGCATTATCCGAAGAGGGATACGAGGTTATTCTCGTAAATTCCAATCCCGCTACTATTATGACCGACCCCGATTACGCCTATAAAACTTATATCGAACCGCTGACCAAGGATTTTGTCGTCAGGATAATAGAAAAAGAAAGGCCCGACAGCATACTGCCGACGCTCGGAGGGCAGACGGCGCTTAATATTACTTTGGAGCTCTTTGACTCCGGAATAATACAAAAATACGGCTTGAATATTCTTGGAGCGAATATAGACGCGATTAAAAAAGCCGAAGACAGGGAATATTTCAAGAAAAGCATGGAAAAGATAGGCGTTCCCGTTCTGCAGGGCGGTTTTGCCAATAATATGGAAGAAGCGTACGAAGTTCAAAAAAGCATCGGTTTTCCGGTAATTATAAGACCTTCTTTTACGCTCGGCGGAAGCGGGGGAGGCATTGCTTATAATATATACGAATTTGCGGAAATTGCTTCAAACGGTATAAATTTAAGCCCGATAAGCGAAATATTAATCGAAAAGTCCGCAATCGGGTTTAAAGAAGTAGAACTCGAGGTAATGACCGACAAAGATAAAAATACAATTATAATCTGCTCTATAGAAAACCTCGACCCCATGGGGATTCATACCGGAGATTCTATTACCGTCGCACCCGTCCAGACTTTAAACGACGGAGACTTACAAAAACTCAGGGACTATTCTATAAAAATAATGGATGAAATAGGCGTAGAAACCGGCGGCTCAAACATCCAATTTGCTTTAAATCCCGATTCCGACGAAGTTTACGTTATAGAAATGAATCCTAGGGTTTCGAGAAGTTCCAGCCTGGCATCCAAAGCGACCGGCTTCGCGATAGCGAAAATTGCCGCTAAGCTCGCCGTTGGATATACTTTAGATGAAATTACTAACGATATTACAAAAAAAACGCTTGCATGTTTTGAGCCGTCCATAGATTACGTAGTAACCAAAATACCGCGTTTTACTTTTGAAAAATTTCCCCAAACCGACAGCACTCTTACGACCCATATGAAATCCGTAGGCGAAGTAATGGCTATAGGCAGGACGTTCTGCGAATCTGTCCAGAAAGCCGCCCGGTCTTTAGAAAACGGATATTACGGGATAGAATCGCTTTACGGTCTCGATTTATCTTACGGCGCGGCGGAAAACGAACAGGATTTCGAAGTTATTAAAGAAGAAGTAAAATCTTTGATAAAAAATAACGACTTCAAAAGATTGTTTTTAATAACCGATGCCTTAAGGCTGAACTTTACGGTTGAAGAAATAAATGAATTTTCTAAAGTCGATAAATGGTTTCTCAATCAGATTAAGCAGATAGTCGAACAGGAGAAAAAACTGTTTCTTTCAGGCAATCCGTTAGAAGATATAGAACTTATAAGAGAATCTAAAGAAACGGGCTTTTCAAACAGAATAATAGCAAAATTGATTGCAAGGAAAGCCGACGGCAGCCGTATTTCGCCAGAGGAATATCTAAAAAAAGATGAAAGAGCGGTTGCTTTAATAGAAAAAACGGAAAAAATTATAGACGAATTATGCCGGACGAATAATATAACGAGGGTATTTAAAAAAGTCGATACATGCGCGGCCGAGTTCGAAGCGGCTACCCCTTATATGTATTCGTCTTACGATAAATTTAACGAAATTAAGCCTCTTGAAAACGAAAAAGTTATAATACTCGGAAGCGGTCCCAACAGAATAGGACAGGGCATAGAATTTGATTATTGCTGCGTTCATTGTTCGTTTGCTTTGAAAGAAAATAATTATTCGTCTATTATGCTGAACTGCAATCCCGAAACCGTTTCCACAGATTACGATACTTCGTCGCGCCTTTATTTCGAACCTTTGACTTTCGAAGATACGGCGGCAATCTGCGAAGCCGAAAATAATCCTCCGGTCATACTGCAGTTCGGCGGGCAAACGCCTTTGAAGTTAGCGAAAAAATTCGACTCGAAAGGCATTAAAATACTCGGCACGCCTTTTAAATATATAGATATAGCGGAGGACAGGGAAAAGTTTAAAAATATAATAAATAAATTGGAGCTTAAACAGCCTGAAAGCGCCATGGCGTTCAACGGCGAAGAGATATATGAAAAGGCCGGAGCCATAGGATTTCCGGTTTTATTAAGGCCTTCTTACGTTCTGGGCGGAAGGGCGATGGAAGTCATATATAATGAAAACGGACTTACTGAATATATTAAGAAAATATTTTTACAGGACGTTTCGTTTCCCATATTGATAGATAAATTTTTAGAAGATGCCATAGAAGTTGACGTAGATGCTTTAAGTGATACGGAATCCGTTTATATTGCCGGAATAATGGAACATATAGAAGAAGCGGGCGTGCATTCGGGAGACAGCGCCTGTTCTCTGCCCGCATTTTCTTTAGATGCGAATGTAGTGGGAAAGATAAAAGATATTACGGAAATCATATGCCGCGAATTTCACGTTAAAGGGCTCGTAAATATTCAGTATGCGGTAAAAAATAATGAAATATACATAATAGAGGTTAATCCGAGGGCATCGAGAACCGTCCCGTTTATAGGAAAAGCCACCGGAGTTCCAGTAGCAAAATTAGCGACCAAGGTTCTTCTCGGGGAAAAACTTAAAGATTTCGGGCTTGGACGGTCATTTAATATCGACTATTATTGCGTTAAGGAAGCCGTGTTTCCGTTTTCTAAATTTTCAAACGTCGACCCTATGCTCGGCCCGGAAATGAGGTCAACAGGGGAAGTTATGGGAATAGACTCGAGTTTTGGAATGGCTTACGCCAAATCGCAGATTGCCGCCGGGCAGAATTTGCCGCTTTCGGGTAACGTTCTTATTAGCGTTAAAGACGAAGACAAAAAATATTTGAAAGAACTCGGCGAATCGTTAACGAAATCCGGTTTAAATGTACTTGCCACTAAAGGGACGTCGGAATACCTCGATAAAGCCGGTATTAAGAACAAAAGAATAAATAAAGTGAAAGAAGGCCGTCCGCATATAATAGACGCTCTTAAGAATAAAGAAATTTCTATGATTTTCAATACGCCGAGAGGTAAAAAATCCCTTGAGGATTCATATATAATAAGAAGGAGCGCAATAGAATTTTCTCTTCCGTATTATACGACAATGAGGGGCGCGACCGCCGCATGCATGGCAATTAAGGCGCTTAAGGAAAATAATTTATCCGTTAAGGCGTTGCAGGATTATTACAAAGGTATATAATATAATAACATCATTCTATGCAACAGATAATAGAATAGATAGAAGATATTAAGATATTGCTTAATTTAATATCTATCGGGAGGTGGTTTCATTGGCGGGAAACGAAAAATCTTTTTATATCACGAAAGAAGGACACGATAATTTAGTTAAAGAATTAAAGAGGTTAAAATCGGTAGAAAGGCCGGCAAATATTAAAGCTATTGAAGAAGCTATAGCCCACGGAGATTTATCGGAAAATGCGGAGTATCATTCCGCTAAAGAAAAGCAGAGTTTTTTGACGGGTAAAATTATGGAGCTTGAAGACAAAATAGCGCGCGCCCAGGTTATAGAGGTATCTAAAATTTGCGAAGAAAAGGTGGTATTCGGAGCAACCGTAAAATTGCTTGATTTGAATACCGATAAAGAAGTTTCGTATAAAATAGTCGGAGACACGGAATCCGACGTTAAAGAAGGAAAAATTTCAATAAGCTCTCCCATAGCCAAGGCTCTTATTGGAAAATGCATAGGCGACGAAGCAAAAATAAATGTTCCTAACGGCGTTAAAGAGTTCGAGATTATTGACATTAAATATGTTTAATATTATAATATTAGAACATATATAACATATTTATTTTTATATATATGATTTAATTTATATAAAACAGGAGGATTTATGGCGTTAGATAAAGCAGAAGTATCGAAGGTCATCGATGAAATAAGGCCTTCATTGCAGTATGACGGCGGAGACGTCGAACTGGTAAATATACACGACGACGGCACCGTTGACGTCAGGCTTAAAGGAGCATGCGCCCACTGCATGGGTTCTATAATGACCCTTAAGGGGGGAATAGAACGCCTGCTTAAAGAACGTATCCCGGGAGTTAAGGAAGTCAACGCGGTTCAATAGCCCTAAATTTATAGTTTATTAAAAAGCCCGCTGAAAGCGGGCTTTTTAATTTAAAAAAAAGGCGTAAAAATTCTTTTATTCGATTTTCCGAAATTCAGGCATATTTCATACGGAATTGTTTGCGCTATTCCGGCAATTTCTTGGATAGTAATTTCGTTTGCGCCGCTTTTTCCGGCTATGATTACCTCATCGCCCGCTTTTATCCCATGTATTTTCGTTACGTCCGCCATAATAAGGTTCATAGTTACCATGCCTTTTATAGAGGCGAATTTGCCGTTTATTAAAACCCTGCCTTTATTGGACATAAGCCTCGGTATTCCGTTGTCGTAACCTGCGGAAACTATTGCGATAGTCATATCATTAGGCGCCTTAAAAGTATTATCGTACGAAACGAAGCCTCCTTTTTTAACTTTTTTAATCTGTAATACCCTCGATTTTAAGGTCATAAGAGGTTTGAGTCCGCAGGCGCCGGC
>JAJXZU010000108.1:0-5051 GCA_021779895.1 bacterium | reverse complement strand
ACACCTGAATGCTTTAAAAGAAAACGGTCTTGTTTATGAATGTTTTTGCACCGAAGAGGAAATTTTAAAATCAAAAGAAATCGCGGTTAAGTCGAAGAGGCCTTATATATACAACGGCAGGTGCGCTAATCTTTCCGCTGGAGAAAAGGAAAAATTAAGCCTTAGTTTAAAAGAAAAAGGATTATATCCTTCCATTCGTTTAAATATAGCCCAAGTATTAAGAATGGATTCGAGTTTTGACTCCATAGAATTTAACGACGCGGTTCACGGACGTCTTACTTTTAATTCAAAACTTATAGGCGATTTTATTTTAAAAACCGAGGATAACAGATTTGCGTATAATTTTGCTTCTATTATAGACGACTATGATCTCGGCATAACCCATGTTATAAGAGGCGAAGACCATATAAGCAATACCCCGAAGCAGATTCTCGTTCTTAAAGC
The DNA here is from genome assembly GCA_021779895.1 of bacterium. Taxonomy (GTDB): domain Bacteria; phylum SZUA-79; class SZUA-79; order Acidulodesulfobacterales; family Acidulodesulfobacteraceae; genus Acidulodesulfobacterium_A. The sequence continues at coordinate 4,607 of JAJXZU010000108.1, read as the reverse complement.
TCTGGGCAAAGAGCCGCCCGTTTTTGCCCATATCTCCCTATTATACGGAAAAGACGGAAAAATTATGTCGAAAAGGGATGCGGCGGCCAATATTCAATATTATAAAGAAAAAGGATACCTTCCAGAAGCTATATTGAATTATCTTGCCGTAACCGGCAATACTTTTACCGCGCATGGTTATAGAAACGGCAAAAAAGAAATATTAGAAAAAGAAATCTTTTCCGATATTTTAGAAATGGCAGAACTTTTAGACATTAAAAAGGCAAAAGGTTCAGGCGCGATTTTTAACGAAGAGAAATTAAGGCATATAAACGAAAGATGGCTTGCAGGCATGCCAGCAGAAAAATTAATAAAAATCTTAACGGAAAAATTTCAAGCCGGAGACGTATTAAAAAAACTTCAAGAAACTTATGGAGAAAGTTTATATATAGAAATAATCGGTTTTTTAAAAAATGAATTTAAAACGGTAAAAGAAATTTTAAAAGAAATCGATATATTTTTTGACGGCGTTAATATAAAATTGGACGGAATTGAATATGACATAAAATTAAAAGATGCCCTTTTAAATAATCTTCGGCACACCGACGATTTCGGCGAAAATTCAATCAAAAATATTATAAAAGAAACAGCTTCGGGAAACGGCAAAACGGTTAAAGAATGTTATGAAACATTAAGACTGTTTGTAACCGGAAGGCTGGACGGCCCGTCTATATTGAAAATAATTAAATTTCTCGGTAAAGACAGGGTGGTTGAAAGACTTTCGGTTTAATTTATGTATTTTTATAAATAGGAGCGATATTTGGACCCGCTAAAAAGATTTCATAATGAAGACTGGCATACGCCTGAAGGCAAACTTATAAGAGAATTCGTATTCGGAATTAACGACGGCTTGGTTACGACCGTCGGATTTATTGCGGGCGTGACGGGAGCATTAATAAACTTAAAAATAGTTCTTATGTCGGGTTCGGCCGAAATTATAGCCGGTACGGTTTCTATGTTTTTCGGAGCATATCTCGCCGCAAAATCTCAAAATGAATTTTACCAAAAAGAGATTAACAGGGAAATGAGAGAGATTAAAGAAAATCCCGACCATGAAATAGAAGAAATTTACGAAATATATCAGGATAAAGGTTTTACTAAAACAGAAATAGACCCTATAGTTAAAAAGCTTATGTCGGACAAAAAAATGCTTCTTGATTTTATGGTTCAGGACGAACTTGGCATAAGCAGAGATTATTATGAGAATCCTTTAAAAATAGCCTCTTATACCGGATTATCTTTTTTAGCCGGAGGTATTCCTCCGCTCCTGCCGTTTTTTTTCATTAAGCATTCCGCTCCTGCCGTTGCCGCTTCAATTATTTTATCTATAATCGTTCTGGCCGTTACAGGTCTTGCCAAGGCAAAAGTAACGAAAACAGGCAGATTAAAAAGCGCTCTGGAAATGGTTATAATAGGCGGAACAGCCGCCGCGGCCGGATTTATTTGCGGAAAGCTTATAGCGTTAATGTGAGGTAAAAAATAGATTATGATAGTTTTGACATTTTCGTGTCCCGATAAAAAAGGAATAGTGGCTGCCGTTTCGAAAATACTTTTTGAAAACGATGCCAACATAATAGAATCCAATCAGTATTCAACTAATTCCATGGACAATCCCCACTTTTTTATGCGTATTGTTTTTGAACCTGAAAGCTTTCGCGGATTACATAATATAAATAAAAAATTATCTGAATTTTCTTTGGCTTTTAATGCCGAATTCAAATTAACTGATACTTCTATAAAGAAAAAAGCGGCGGTATTCGTTTCAAAAGAAGACCACTGCCTGTATGAACTGTTATGGCAAAAAAGTTCCGGCGATTTATTTTTTGACATTATTTGCATCGTATCTAATCACAATATATTGCAGTCCGTTGCGGAATCTTACGGCATACCGTTTATATATGCCCCATATAGGGATAATCGTGCCCGGCAGGAAGAATTTATAAAAAAAGAATTCAAAAGATTAAATTTAGAAATAGATTTTGTAATACTGGCAAAATATATGAGAGTTCTGTCCGAGAATTTTATTAATTCTTTCTGCCGGAAAATAATTAATATCCATCATTCTTTCCTGCCGTCGTTTCCCGGCGCAAAACCTTACGTTCAGGCTTATCAAAGAGGCGTAAAATTGGTGGGGGCCACGGCGCATTTCGTAAATGAAAAATTAGACGACGGACCTATTATAGAACAGGATATTATAAGAATAAACCATGGAGACGATATAAGCGAAATAAAAAGAAAGGGTAAAATCGTAGAAAAATTAGTGCTTGCAAAAGCCGTTAAGCTTTTTACGGAGGACAGAATACTGGAGCATAATAATAAAACCATAATATTCGAATAAAAAGTTTCACGTGAAACAAAAATTTTGATTTATAAATTTAATTAATGTTATAATTGTTTTGATTAATTTTTAATACAATAATTACCCATAGGTTTCTTTTATGTCTAAAGTCGTCTGTATTTCCAACCAGAAAGGCGGAGTAGGTAAGACTACTACAGCGGTAAACATTGCGGCTTGCCTTTCCGCATACGAGAAAAAGGTCCTTTTGATAGACGCAGACCCCCAGGCAAATGCTACGAGCGGATTAAATATTGCCGTAGAAAAATCCAATCCCACTATTTATGAATGCCTTACGGGCGAATCCGAAGTTTTCGATGCCGTTTATCCTACCCAGATGAAGAATCTTTACGTAATGCCGGCAACGCCCGATCTTGCAGGGATAGAGGTCGAACTTGTAAATGCAGGGGAAAGGGAATATTTTTTCAAAAAAAACATAATAGATAAGATTAAAGACGATTACGATTATATTTTTATAGATACGCCTCCTTCTTTAGGACTATTGACTATTAATGCCCTTACCGCCTCCGACAGCGTTTTAATTCCGATGCAGTGCGAATATTATTCGTTAGAAGGCATATCCAGGCTTATGCAGACGATTAAACTTGTCAATCAAAGATTAAATAAAACCTTACACATAGAAGGGGTTCTTTTTACTATGTTCGACGGAAGAGCAAACCTTACAAGCCAAATTGTCAGCGAAGTTAAAAAATATTTCGGGCAAAAAATTTATGAAAATGTTATACCGAGAAACGTAAAGCTTCCCGAAAGTTCAAGTTTCGGGAAGCCCATAATTTTATACGATATAAACTCCAAGGGGGCAGTTTATTACCTTGAATTAACCAAAGAATTTTTATCTAAGGCGGCGTAAAAAGGACAGATATGGAAGAAAAAGAAAGGCATATTAAAAAAAACGTATTAGGCAGGGGGCTGGGAGCCCTTTTAACCGATTTTAATCAGAACGAGGGCAAGCCGGATTTTGATAACAAGTTTTCTGTTTTTGAAATAAGCATCGATAAAATAAATACCGGCATATACCAGCCAAGGCAATATTTCGACGAAGATAAGCTTGCCGAGTTAAAAAATTCTATTAAAGAAAACGGGATAATTCAGCCGTTAATAGTCTCTAAATCTAAAAATGACGGCGAATATGATTTAATAGCCGGCGAAAGAAGATACAGGGCCGCCAAAGAGCTTGGTTTTAAAAAAGTTCCGGCGATAATTAAAGACATAGCCGGCGTTTTAGCTCTTGAGATTGCGCTTATAGAAAATATACAGAGGCAGGATTTAAATGTTATCGAGGAAGCAAACTGCTATTTAAGGCTCATAGAGGAGTATAAATTAACCCATGAAGAGCTTTCGGTTAAAGTTGGCAAAGACAGGGCGACTATTACCAATATGCTCAGGCTTCTTTCCCTGCCGGAAGAAGTTAAAAAAGAGCTTATTTACGGGAAAATTACCCCTTCCCACGCAAGAAATCTTGTAGGGTTGTCGGACGATGAAGCGGGCATGCTTTTAAACACTATTTCCGGCGAAAAATTAAACGTCAGGGAAACGGAACGCAAAGCCAGAGAATTTAAATTAAAGAATAAAAAGCAGAAGTCCAAAAAGGATTTATCGGTATCTTCCCAGATTAAAAGCTATGAAGACGAATTGCTGGAAAGACTTGAGACAAGAGTTAAAATTAATTATAAAAGCAAGGGAACCGAGCTAAAAGGCAGAATAGAAATAGAATTTTATTCTGGCGAAGAACTCGAAAGAATAGTAGAATTTATCAATAAAAAATGACTTGCTATTCAAAATTAGAATTAATATTCTGCCTTTCTATACCTAAAATAAAATTAATAAGCAAGTCTCTGTCTTTATCGGATATTTTATCTATACGGCATCCGATTCTAAACTTCCCGTCGTTATTGTTATAAGTAGAATGAATAATTTTTAAATCCGTATGAACGGCTTTATCAAGGAATTTTACTATGGCATTCTTTAATATTAACCCCGGCTCCATAGTTATTTCCGCATTAAAAGACATGCTGTTCCACGATAAATCATATACCGGATAAAAAAAATCGCTGTTTCCGTAGGAGGCGAAAATAAACGCCGCGTTATATTTATTCGTCGAAACTCTTAGTACGCTTCTTTTTTCGACTATAACTATCTCGTCCGGCTTATAAATCAAAAAATTGTTCTCTTCGCCGGATATTATTTCATCTTTATATTTTGAAAGGAAATA
>JAJXZU010000112.1:0-5099 GCA_021779895.1 bacterium | reverse complement strand
AAGGGGAATTTCCGTCAGGATTAAATTTTATATTCCGGTTTAATTTATCCGCCTCTTTTTTAAATTTAATATTGAATTTACCCCGTTTTTTCGTTACGTCTTTTGGTTTTGCGGCATAATCGAAAACTGACGGAGAAAACCTTTTTTTATCGGCTATCACGGCATTGCTTTTTATAGTTTTCTTTACTACGGTTGCCGGTTTGCCGGCGAACATATATTTTAAAACTATGCCTGCGGCAATTAAAAAAACTATTATTATCAGAGGCAGTTTAAAAAAACCGAAAAAATCCCTGCCTGATAATTTCTTTTTAACGGCGGGAACGGAGTTATAAACATCTTCTTCTCCACGAGCCTGACCGCCGGAGACGGAGCCGCCGCCGGCTTTTCCTTCGCCGCCGCTTATATCGGCATTGTCAACCGCAGGATTACTCTGCGGATTATTTTCTAAGTCTTCTTCTTTGATAACGTGCGGATTATTATAAGGCATCACGCCCCTCCGAGCTTTAAACTGCTGAAATAAACTACCTCGAGACCGAACGGAAATTGAACGCTTCTTTTTATTCTTTTAAGAATGAGCTTGTCTTCGTATGCGGCGCTGTTTTTTATAGACGTATCGGAATTGGATATTACCGTCCTTATGATATAAAGTTTTAATTCGTCGTGGTTTACGGTCTGCTTTATCAATTTTATCTTTTTAAATTTAATTTCAGACGTTATACCGGCTTTTTCCATTTTCTGAATAAATTTGCTTCTAATAATCATATCGAGCGTTTTTTTTCCGTAAGTTTCCGACATTTTATTCAGCGCTCTCGAAAGTTCCGTTTTAATCATTATCGAATTAAATCCGGTAAACTCTCTTACGAAACTTTTGGAAAAATATACTATTTCGCCCATACCCGTCTTGTTGTTAAAGGGCAGGTTTCTCAAAACCTCTGCGTTTCCGACCGAATTTACCCTTATTACCACCGGAACCCTGTTTGCTTTATACGTATAAAAAGCCGTAAAAAGCGATATTGCGGCAATTAACGACATTAAAATTATTACTATCTTAAGCGCGGTATTCTGGGCTTCGAGGTCTCCCCATATTTCGTAAAACAGCCTGCCGTTTCTTTTTTGACGGCCGTCTTTATAATTAAAGAAATTCGACATATAATATTGGCATATAATATTTAATTTAGTTTTAATCTAATATTTATAGGCAATTTTAAATAAAGGTATCAGATTTAAAATCTGATACCTTTATTTATTTAAGAGCCGGCGGCAAAGCCGGCTCCTGCGGCTTTAGCCTTGACCGTTCTTATTTTTTCGTGCGCTTCTCCGCTTATGCCGTCGAATAATTTGCCGACCAGAAATGGAACGGAAACGTTTATAACCATCATAATTATAAAAACCGTTATAACTTCGGCAAACGTAAACATCCCCAAAATATTTCCTATGCCCGTTCCGGTAGAAGGCATATACGCGGATTCCATTTTGCTTAAAACGGTAAAGAAAATAAGCTGTTCGAGCGCCGCCATAACGCCCCAGAACGAGATTTCGACGAACATTTTAAGCCATTTGGCAAATATGCCCCTCGTGTAAGGTATTGTTTCGAAACCGAGTATTATAGGACACAGAGAAAACAGCAGTCCCAAAAATACGAGCTGGACTAATGCCATAAAAAGCTGTATCGCCAGATATAAAATATTAAACAAAAACCATATTATGCCCATAAGAACGGCTCCGGTTAAAGCATGAACCGCGCCTGCCAGCCATGAAACCGGATTCAGATTCCACCCTCCGTGAACCGACGAGGTTCCGTTGGAAGAAACGGTGGGAATGGAAACGGAGTGAAGACTGCCGGAAATGGAAGAAACTATCTGCGATACGGACTGCCCTATGCCGTAAATGTTTTGCTTTATAAGATAGAGTTGTATTTTATCGGCTAAAGTCAATATCAGTTGTGCAAAGTTGGACTGTCCGGTCTGCTTCCACGAAAGGAAACCGATAGCTATTAACGCCGTCCTTAAAAATAATCCGTAATAATTAAAAACGGCGCCAGTTAATTCGGCACGGTATCCTTCAAAAAATGACAAAACTATGCCGAGCGCGAATAAAAAATAAAACATATAAGTAACAAAACTGCTTAATCCGGAATTCTGGTCGAGTGCCGGAGGAATAGAATCTATGGAAAGCATGCTTAAATCTTCCCCGTTGTTCAGCTTTGAAATGGACATAGCCGATTTATCGGCGGCGCCGGAACTCGAAGCCGAAGACGAAGCGGTACTGCCGGAGCTTGCCGATGCCGGAGGATTAAAACCCGGAGCGGCATAAGCAGTTCTTACTGAAATAAAGCCGATAAACAGAAAAAATATAAAACTGCAAATAAATAAAGCATGCGGCGGCTTTAAAATAGACTTTAAATTTATTCTCATAAGTAACTGTTTTTAATTAATATTACATTATAAGTTTTATGTATTCCTACATAGTGGTTTTGCCGTAAAAATTCATATCCGGCTCCGAATTAGTCTGGGGCAAAATTACCGCGCCGGCATGTTCTTTTTTTATTTCTTCGGATGATTTAGACAACTCTATCTGTTTCAGCTGGCTTTCCATATAGCCTAAGTTTTTTAGATTTGCGGCGCTTTCCTCCGCCATAATAGTCAGTATAGAACTCTGGTAGGCATAATAATTGGTGCTGTTTTTTAGTGCATTTCCCGAAATTTCATTCATAAATTCCGAACCTTCGAGCTCCGCCTTATGCGCCCTTGCCGCCGACAGTCCCGCGTTATAAAGGCCGGAGGATGCCGTATCGCTTAAAAGCCCGTCAACGTTATCGGTGCATCCGCCTATCGGATTTCCGTTTCCGTCGAAATAATAACCGCCCCCTAACGAGGAACAGTTAAGGGTTTCGGTTGCGGCACCGGAATTTCCGCCTGAATTAAAAATATCTTCTTCCGAAAATATTGAAGAGGCGCTTTCGAGAGCCGATTTATTTAAGACTCCCGACGCAGAATAAGAATTTCCCGAAATAAAAGACCGTGGGTCAAAAGTTTCTCCTGCCGAATTCAGGTTTGCATATTCGGAAGATTCCGAATTAATATCGGAATTAATTCCGGATATAATACTTTGGGCGAAATTAGCGTTAACGTCGCTTGCGGTCAAATCCTGAGGAATCTGATTAAAAGCGGAGTTAATTTGACTATTAAGGTTATTTACGGCGCCGACGGCATTCTCGACCGAATTAACTAAATGCCCTAACTTATCGTAGTTGATGACTATATTCTGATATTCTTCCTGCATATTAGAAACGTCCGCCGTAAGCTTATCTACGGTTGCCATGGCTTCCGAAAGTCCCGGACCCGGGTTAAACAGCGGTCCTCCGCCAGCGCCCGGCGCATATCCCAATGTTCCGGCAAGTCCCTGCAGAGGAGAAAACGCCCCGCTTGCGGCGGTTTCGACGGACTGAATCTGGCCGGACACGGCGCTTATATCAGGAAGAGGAAGAGCAAGCCCGTAAGATGCGCCGGCCAGATAAGCGGAAATTGTAAACACGGCTATTGCCGACGACAAAAACAGTTTCGTTTTTTTTGCATTATTTTTTCCCTTATTCATTTTACGAGCCTCCTAAGTAATTAAATTTCGGAATTATTATCTCAATATCGGTAATATCTCATTTATTCCGTTCTATCCCGTACGGTCCGTTAGGATATCTTTCGGCTAATATATAAAGCCTTTCTTTTAAGGGCTTATCCGGATAAAGCCGTTCTACCAGCCTTTCTATTTCTTCGTCTTCGGACGACTTACAGCAAAGCCAGTATTCAAAAGGGTCAGGTGAATTTTTTATTACCGCGGAATCCTTGCCGAATTTTAAAAAATATTCGGCATAATGCCCTTTAACCACTTTAAGATTTTTTACTATATTCATCTCTTTTTCATTGAGGCCGCATAATTTTAAATCTTCCGTCGAAACGCCGCCGTCAAGCTGGCAGAATATCTTTACTGATGAATTTTCTATAATGCTTTTGCCGATATTTCCGGCTTTTAAAAGGTCTCCCGGCTCCTGGGTAATGCTCCATACCATAGAACCCCATTTCGCCGAAGTTTTATAAAGGTGCATTATCAGTTCCGAAATTTTCGGGTCGTTCATAAATTCCCAACATTCGTCGTAAAAGAAAAAGACTTTTGCCGATTTATCGTACATTTTTTTAAAAGATATGTTTTTTATTATTGCAAAAACGACTTTTTGCAGGTCTTCATGGCCTTTTAGCTTTTGAAGGTCGAATATTACTATTTTATTATCTATATTTATTCCCTTTTTTCTGTTAATAAGCATTCCGTAAGGAGAAGAAATATCCGTCCACTGAAATAAATTTTTTCCCATTTCCATAGCTCTTTTTTTATCTAAAACGTCCCTTGCCTCCCCGTAATCGAACAAAATGTTGTTAATATCCGATATTACCGGCATATCGTCCATATCTGCTATCCCGTCGTATGCCGCCTGAACGGCCCGCGTTATGATAGTTTTATCGTTCGGCGATAAATTTTTTTCCGGTTCCGCCATAAGCCCGATTATCGCCGTCAAAAACACCATAATATCCGGGTCGAACGCCTCTTCGCCGTTAATCTCCTTAACGGCGTATTTTTTGGGAGGAAACGGATTTATAGAGTAGCTTCCGTCTAAATCTATTTCTATGTAATCGCCTTTAAATATTTTGCAGAACTTTTTGTAAGTTCCGCCTATATCTACGCCTATAATATGATAATTGTCTCCCGATATGTAAAAATTGCTTAAAAATCCGTTAAGCATAAATCCTTTTCCGCTTCTCGTCTTTCCGAAGACTATTCCGTGCTTTGAAGGCAGGCGGTTGTTATAAAGGTCTAATTTTACGGCTTCCCCCCTGTCGTTTATCAAAGGAACGGCGCAGTTTTCGGTTCCGGCAAAACCCTCGTTAAGCGGAAAAAACGCCGCCGCCGAAGAAGAAATAGATGTCTTAAACCGCCTGTTAAAACGGGACTGTCCGGGGAGAAAAGAAAGAAAAAGATTATGGTGCTCCATATTGTCTATTATGCCTTCCATTCCGTTATAGTTTTTAAACGATTCAAGAAGTTTTACGGCT
>JAJXZU010000040.1:0-5160 GCA_021779895.1 bacterium | reverse complement strand
TTAAAACCGAGCAGTTCTTTTTCCTCGTCAGTGATACTTGCGGCGTAATCTTTAAAAAAATAGTTAGGGTCCGCTACTATAAAGCACAATTTATCGTTCTCTATGCTCTGCAGTATAAAAAACGGAAGTTCTTTCTCTTTATTAATATTTAAGATGCAATATTTTTTTAAAGAATCGAATCCTAATATAGGTTTAACGAATTCTATAATTTTCGTTTTTTCGACCGTCACCCCTTCGGGATAATATATGCTTTTTACTAAAATTTCGGTTTCTGGATTTACCGTATTCACTTAAAAAACCTCTTATGTTTTTATATTTTTTTGTCTTTATCGATATATGCGCCGTCCGGCGCGCTTATGCCGCCCAAATCGTTTAATCCCGATAAATCCGATAAATTAACGGCTGAAGCGCTAATATTTTCGTTTTTAATCATGTCGTAAAGCTCCTTTCTGAGGATGCCGACTTCCTTAGGGGCTTCTATTCCTATTTTTACGGTATTTCCAGCTACGGAAATAACTTCGAGAGTTATATTATCCCCTATTTTTATACTTTCGCCGGTTTTTCTTGCAAGAATTAACATAATTTTTTTATGCCGAAGCGGCAACTATTTAAGATACTGGAGAAGCATCGGCGTCAGCGAAGTAATATTGGAAGAGGCTTCGAGCGTAGCCTGATAAGAATCCTGCGCCTGCGTAAGACTGGTCATAGCCTGCGCTACGTTAACGTCCTGCGTCTGGCTTAGGAGTTGGGAAATATTCGACAATACGGTCTGGTAACTCGTCTGCTGTTCGTTAAGCCTCTGGACTACCGTCCCAACGGTCGCCTGAGCCGCGGTCATGGTATTTAATCCGTCCTGTATCCCTTGAATTATAGCTGAGGAATTCTGCTGATACACGTTATTCTGAAGTTCCGACTGAAAAAGCGAAAGAACGGAAATTAAACCGGAAGGAGGAGAAGTAGATGGACTAGCTGACGTATAATATGGAGTATTGGTCGATAAATTTGCGGCATCATTTCCGAATATCGAATCGGCGGTAAGCGACGGCGTTACCGTTTCATTCTGGGTTATTTGGTAATTCTGGTTCGTATCCGTTCCGGCATAGGTATATACGCTGTAAGAAACGGGAGACGTCATCCCGCTTGATTGATACCATGATGTCGTAGTCGTATATGCCGAGGATAAATTAAGATTGTTCCCGGTAAAAATATTCTGTCCGTTATAAGAGGTGTCCGCCGACTGCGTAAGTTCGTTGATAATCTGCCCTACCTGCTGTGCCGCCGCCTGATTATTTGCGGGAGTATTCGTTCCGTTTGCCATTTCGACGGCAAGAGTGTTTGCCTGGTTTACGACCGTCATAGCGCTGCTAATAGTGGACGAGGCTAAAGAGCCTAAGCTGTTCGCGATAGTTACGTTAGAGTTATACTGCGTAACGAGCGCGGTGCTGTTTTTATACGAAAGAACGTTAACCATACCCGCCGGATTATCCTGGGGATAGTTTATTTGCAAGCCGCTCGAAATCTGGTCCTGAAGATTATAAATACTGGTAGATTCATTCGACAATTCATTGTTAATATTATTGTATATCATGCTGTTGGTTATCTGTATCAATTCGCTTTACCTCGCTACTAAAAAACTATATATATCAAAACATACCTGAATACTGCAAAAATAAGAAAAGCAGAAAAAAGTGTCACGGAAAAAGGCGTCAGATTAATTTCCCGCTATTATATTTTTTCTATTATTGCTGCTTTATCGGGCGGAAAAATAAAATCTGACACCTTTTTCCTGCCGTTTTTTTCTTCAACATATAATATAAAATATTAACATTAATAAAAATAAATAAATCTGACCTCTTTTTCTCTTTTTATTTTCTCCTGCATTAATATTTATTACGGAACGGTGTTTAAAAGCGCCGTCATAATTGCCTGAACCGAGCTTGTAATTGCCGCCGCCGCCTGATACGAATTCTGGTAATTGACGAGGTTCGTCATCTGCTGGTTCATATTTACTCCAACGAACGATTGGAGTTGATTCTGCAAATTCGTCAAAACGGAAGTGGAATTAGTATAATTAGTGTTTGCGCTCTGCGACTGCGTTCCGATATTTGAAACTATATTCGAATAGTACGTCGAAATAGTCGAACTTGTTCCGTTAATAGATACGTCGTTATTTTGAAGCGCGCCTAGGGCAAGCGCGTTTTCGTTGTTGCCTGATAAACCTGCAGAATTCATACTGGATAAACTCATAGAAGTTAAATAACCGCTATTGAGATTTGAACCGTTGCTTACGGATGAAGAGTTGGACGGACTTAAAACATTTGCCGTAAAAGAATCGTTTGCCTGCGGCGTTCCGGTGAGAGCAACGTGAAAGTTTTGAGCGCTTATAACGCCCGAAACATCGGTTTGATTTCCAAAAAAAACTGAATATTCAGATTGCCCGCTTGAATTAGTCGTAGGGGTTATATTAAGATATTGAACATTGCCCGTAGTAGTATTCGTTACGGTAAAGTTATAACTTGAATTTGCGGTACCGTTTACTACTTGTCCCGTTCCGCCCGGGGTATATTTAATAATATATTGCCCGCCTTCATTGCTGTTTGCTATAGTCGTTCCGTTAGTAGCGTCCGTAGGATTTATGGCGGAACCGGCGCTAATCGTTGCATTACCGGCGTTGGTCGGGTTAACTGCGGTTGAAACGGCAGATGCCGCCGCTAACTGAGAGGCGGTAAGATTCGGATTAACCGCCATAGTAAAAGCCGGATTGGTTGTATTCTGCTGAACGGTAAAAGTATCGCCGCTTGTCGGAGCAGCCCCTGATGTCGATGTTCCAGTAATATTTACCGATACCCCGTCAAAACCTATCGTATATACATTTTGCCCGTATTTATTTGTAGCGGAAGAAACGCTTACAGCAGAACTGCTTAAAGTTTGATTCGTAGTAATATTTTTAACTGTAAAAACACCGCCGCCGCTCGTAGAAATCGTATATTTATCCCCCGTCAAATCAGCGGGATTCGTTACCATGCCGGTAGATATAGTTGCATCGGTACCATTAGTTACCGCCGTAGTCAAATTCGGCTGAAAGAAATAATTTCCCGTAGAACCATCCAGACCGTAGCCGTTATATTGCAAAGAGTTTACATTGTCGGTCACGGCCGCGGCAAGCGAATTAAGCTGGCTTATATAAGACGGCGCCGCAGTCTGTTCGATATTTACGTATGCGCCGAGACTGCCTCCGGTAACCTGGCTCGTTACAGGCTGAACAGAACCGTCCGGTCCGTTCCACATAATATCTAAATTTGACGAATTAGACGCGTCAACCTGCGTCGAAAGATTAAAAGACGAATCGCTTGAAACGAGCGGAACATCCCCGACCGATATATTCGTTTTTCCGTTATTATTCGTATAATATGAAATATTGACAAGTTTGGAAAGGCTGTTTATAGCCTGCATCTGCTGGTCCTGCAGTTCGTTGGCGCTGCTCCCCGCGTTAAGCGCATAAGTAATCTGCTGATTAAGGCCGGCAATCTGGGACGTAAGGCTGTTAATCTGCGGAATAACGCCGTTAATCGAAGTATTGGTAGAAGATAACGTATTCATTATGGTAGTGTAAGCGTTATTTATCGACCCCGTAAGCGACTGCGCGTCGGATAATAAAGTCGTTCTCTGGGAAGTATTAGACGGATTATTTGCCACGTTCTGAAAGTCGTTAAAAAACTGGGAAATTTGGGAGCTAAAACCGGAACCGGTCTGGTCGTTAAACAGATTCTGAATCTGATCCAAACCCTGATACAACGTTGTATAATAGCTGTTCTGTCCGGTTTCGTTGTTGACTTCCGACTGGACGAAATTATCGGTGCTTCTCTGTATATCGTTTACGTTTACTCCCGTGCCGTATGTATAAGGAGCGCCTACTACCGCTGGAGCTTCCGTTTCTATCGGCGTTTCGCTGTTATAAAAAGGAGTGTTGACGTTGGCTACGTTCTGGGATACGGTATTCATTGCTACCGTATTGGCGTTCATAGCCGAATCGGCTATATCTAATATATTATTTATGGTAAGCATTTATATCCTGACCCCCGACTTCATTAAAACATTTTTTAAGGGAAAAAAGTTTGAATTGTTTACGCCGGCCTTGTCGTATATGGAACTTTTATTGAAAGCCTCGGTTATAAAAGAAATAGTAAGTTGGTTATAATATATGTTTTTTTTGATTAAGGCGGAAAATGCGCTGTTTAACTCGGTTATTTCCAGTATTTCGGCTTTGAGCAATTCTTTTATTTCCGAGCCTACGCCGCGGACACCGTCTTCGCCGCTTGCTTCCTCGTTGCCGCCCGTTGATGAGCCGAACTCTTTTATCTTTTCCGCTATTTCTTTTAAAACTTTTCTTTTATCGTCGAATATATCGATATTTTTTAAAGGATTAAAATTAGTTTTTAACATTGAATAAGAGTCTTCGAGTTCTTTTTTCAACCTTTTGACTATTCCGAGCAGGTCTTCGAGTTTATTTTCGTTTGAGACCGTATTTTTCATATATGCCTGTCAACCTTTAAATTTTTGCTACTCGCCTATAATGTTTAAACTGTTAATCAGCCCTTCGGCAATTTTTGAAGAATCGGCATAATTTCCCGATGCTATATTTTGCCTGATATCGTTAATTTTAGAAGGAGGAGCCGACTGGGCCTCGTTCACTGCGCTTTTTAAGCTGCCGATAAAACTAGCGCCTTCCGAAATGCTGACCTTATCTGAACCTGCCGCCTGACCGGCTTCAGGGCCGTTTACTTCTTTTTTCTTTCCGTTATTATTTTGCGGTATTTCGCCTATAACGGACGACGTAATTCCGGAAATTTCGATTGCCATACTTTTTACCTTCTTTTTATAAATTTAATCTTGCTTCATATAGCAATCGTCATTTTTATACTATAACTTTAATACCCCCCTCCGTACTTTAAATTATCTTTATTTCCGCCGATAAAGCCCCCGCCGCCTTAATAGATTCGAGTATAGAGATTATGCTTGACGTTGAAGCACCCACGGTATTTAAGGCTTTTACGAGTTCGGCCACAGTCAATCCGTTTTTCAAATAAAATGCGTTGGGGACTCTTTTTTTGTTTATCTTAAGCGTTATATTTCTGTTAGATATAGCAACCGGATTTATTT
>JAJXZU010000190.1:0-5167 GCA_021779895.1 bacterium | reverse complement strand
AATATCAGATTTTAAAAAAATTAAAATAATTTAATCTATAATATGATAAATCTTTATTTTAAAAATTTCAATTTTAATCTGTCCTGTTATATAGGAACTGTGATTTATTCCGAATCTGATAAAGAAGATTTTATAAAAATGGCCGCGGAATTTAAAAATGATTATAAATTATATTCTTTTAAAGCCTTAAAAACCTATTTTAATTTTAACGGCGGTATAGCATCTCCGCTAGGCTTTCCTTTTAAAGATATCGCAGGATTTTTATCCGCAAAGTTCATTATGTTGGAGGACGTAGAAATAAAATGCCTGTCGGATGCCGCATTATTAAATGCCGTTTGCGATTTTGTTATAAACAGCCCCGTTGTTTTCTGCTTAAGAACCGATAAGGATTCCGGAATCGACGATGTTTTTTCTTTATATTTAAATTACGCTAAAAATTCCACCGAATATATGATTTTGGATATTTACAAAACTCGCTTAACCTTTCTGGCGGAAACCAGAATGATATATAGCGGAAAACACGGAGGCCATACATCTTCCATGGCTAACTTTATCCTTAAAATTAACGCTTTAGGGTTTTACATTAAAAAAGCTCCTTCGGAAAATTGCGGTAAGCCGTATCTGTTTTTTTCCAACGATAAAAAATTTGAAATTAAAATAGCGGCTGTTCCTTTTAGAATGAATACCGCTTCAAACGGAGAATTTATTTCTAAAAACGGCATATTTATAAATACTACTTTAACGGATATTTATTTTTATCCCGATGAATTAATTAATAAAATTAAAATATTTCTCGGAACTTCCCGAAATATGCGCAAATCTATTAATTGCCGATATAATAAAACCTCGGCAAATAAAACGGCTTTCGACAAAATAAGCGTTATTCAGGATATATCTGTAAAAGAAATATTCTCGCCTCAACTTATTATTGCGGGAGCGGGTTCCGGAAAGACTAAAATTATCGTGAATAAATTTTTATACCTTTTAAATTTTATTCCTCCGGATTCTATAATAATTTTAACATTTACGAATAATGCCGCAATGGAAATAAAAAATAGAATTGCATCTTGCTTGCGATCCAAAGGGATTAAAAATAATTTAATAGGCGGTAAGATTTTAAATATTTTTACATACCACAGTTTCTTTTATTCCATAATAAAAGAATTTTATAAAGACCTGGGATTTAAATCCCCGCCTTTAATTAACGAAAACCGCGATAATTTCAGCGAAACCTCAGACAGGGTTTTTATATCTTACGGCGAAATTATTTTATACGTTATGGAACTTTTCAGAAATAAGGATATCGCATTAGAAATCGCTTCGCGGTTCAAATATATACTTATAGACGAATATCAAGATTTAGACTTTTTGAGCGACTACATCATTAAAAAAATCGATTTCGCAAGGGGCGCGGTCATGTATGTCGGCGACGACGACCAGGCAATATACGGATTTAACGGCGGCGATTCTTTTAACATATTATTCTTCGACCTATTTTTCCCTTCCGGAAAAGTCTTCGTCCTGCAAAATAATTTCAGGTCGCATTATAAAATCGTCGATTTCTGCAATTCGATAATAAATAAGATTGCTTTCAGGTATCCTAAAATATTAACTGCTAAAACAGGAAACGGCGAACCGACTGCGCTTGTAAGTAAGATTAAACCCGTTAATGTTTTAAGATTTAAAAATAAAAATGCGGAAACGGAATTTATTAAAAAAATGTTCAACAAATTGATTTCGCAAGGAAAATCCGCCGCTATTTTGGCAAGGACGCAAAGGGAAGCCGAGCATCTCGAAACTATTATCGGAGGAATTTATCCCGATAATAGTTCTTCTAATAACGGCGGCGGATTTATAGGAACCATACACCGGAGTAAAGGGCTTGAATTCGACGCCGTGTTTATAGTAAACGTAACTCAGGGTAATATACCCCATTTAAAAAGCGTATCGACGGCAAATAGGTCGCGAGATGCTTTAAGGCATCCTTTCATCGAATTTTTAGGGAAACATGCCGAACTTAAAACCGGCCAAAACGATGAGGCTAAACTATTTTACGTTGCGGCTTCGAGAGCAAAAGAAATAATTTTTATTACTTATTCGGGAAAAATGTCGGAATTTTTGAAAGATTAAAGCCGTTAAAACTGTTTAAGGATATCCAGGTTTCCCTGATAAAGCAGCCTGAGGTCGTTAATATTATATTTCAGCATAACTATTCTGTCGAATCCCATTCCAAATGCAAAACCTTTATATTCTTTGGAATCGATATCCGCATATTTAAAAACGTTAGGATGAACCATTCCGCATGGAATTACTTCTATCCATCCCGTATTCTTACATACTCCGCAACCCTTTCCTCCGCAAAATACGCACTCTATATCTAAATCTAATCCCGGTTCTACAAAAGGATAAAAAGCCGGCCTGAAGCGGGTTTTCCTTGCGCCGAGAAGATGCCGCACCGTTTCTTCCAATATACCTTTTAAATCGGAAAGTTTTACGTTTTTATCGACAAAAAGCCCCTCCATTTGATTAAACATAAAAAGGTGGGTCGCATCTACCGCTTCATACCTGTAACATCTGCCGGGCGCAATTACCCTTAGGGGAAGCTGTTTTTTTTCAAGGGTTCTTGCCTGAACGCTTGAAGTATGCGTTCTCGGAACCATTCCGTTAAGAAGATAAAAAGTATCCCAAACGTCTCTTGCGGGATGGTCAGCCGGTATATTAAGGGCATCAAAATTATAATAGGTAGTTTCAATTTCAGGACCTTCGACTATCTCGAAACCCATCGAAGTAAAAAAATCGGATGCTTCTTCTAAAACTGCGGTTATAGGGTGCTTATGCCTTATTTCTATATAATTGCCCGGAATAGTCAAATCGATACCGCGTCCGCTTAAAAACCTGCCGCGTTCGGCAATTGAAAGTTCATCTTTTTTACTGTTATAAATATTCTCTATACATTTTTTGACTTCATTCGATTTAGAGCCTATAATTTTCTTTTCTTCCGGCGAATATAGATGAATATTGTGCAATATAGCGGCGATTTTACTTTTTTTGCCGGCAAAATCACGGAACCGATTCTCTAACTCGTCTAAATTTTTTGAAGAATTAAGAAGCTTTTCGGCGTCTTCCGAAATTTTATTTATTTCGCTTATAATTTCAGGTTCATTATTCATATCGGTATATTATTAATCTTTTTATATAAATTTTCAAGCGAGAATTTGCCTTATCTATAAAAAACCCGTAATTTAAAATATTTTAAATTACGGGTTAATATATCGGCAAACTGTTTTTCTGTTTTAAACGATAATCAGGGTTTTAAAAGAGCATATCCTTCGGATTCCCTTAAAATTATTTCACCCTGCGCGGACGGAACTATCTTTACAAACGGATAAAGTTTGGAAACGGGGATATGCAGTTCATAGAGGCTGTTTGCGCACTGAGCAAGCTCTACGCCCATTTTTTTTAATTTTAATAAGGCTTTTTCACGGCCGTTTCCTTTGAAATAAATATGGGTCCCCGCGCTGAATGCCATAAGTTCAATTTTAATATGGCCTTTAAGCCTCGGGTCGTTTAATGCGTTAGTAATATTATCTATAATTTTGTTCATCCTGACTTTACTGTTTGCGTCTATTACGTAAATTGCATGATAAATTTTTCCGGGAACAGCGTGGGCGCCCATAGTATATTTTGGCGCTGTAGTTGAATTAGGATAATATTTTCTTACTCCCTTAACGTTATGCCAACCGTACCATCCTGAAGGGTGAACGCCTGGCGCAACCCCTCTCCATCCTGCAAATGCATTGGAAGCTAACGAAAATACTATCGCCGAAAACACTAAAACAGAAATGCTTAAAAGCGTTTTAATACTTTTGTTTTTCATTTCTCTTTTCTCCTTTTAAATTTAAATTAAATTTAGTCTATTAAACTTAAACTTTAGAACTATTTTTTATAAGTAAAATTTTCGGTAAACTCTTGCCCGCTTACGTCTGTAAGTATAAGTTTATAATTTCCGGGCTTTAAAGATTCGGCAGTTTTTTTATTAATGGGCAAGCTTATATCGGCTTTTGCTCCAAGCTGCATTACCATACTGTATTTATTTATGAAAGCCCTGTTGACATATCTGTTGTGTATGACCGCCATCGGCAGTTTTTCGATAGCTTTTTGATTCCATATATAAACCGGTTTTCCGGCAGAATCGTTAATCTGAGCTTTTATAATATAAGCGAAAGCGGCTCCGCTGCCGCCTGTTCTATATGCTACAAAATTTAGATTACCGTTTACAATTTTGGCATCCGAAACCGACACCGCTAATTTCTTCCCGAAATTATGCAGTTTTCCCCAAACTCCGCCCTGAAACAGCTGGTTGGTACCCATAGTGACCACAATCGCAAATATGGCAAATACCGCATTCCATGCTTTAAAACCCTTTCCCCATAACGGACCGTTTCCTATTAATCTATAAATAAATGAGTTTGCGGTTTTCGGCCACATATTTCTTACTATATCATCGAAAGACCACGTGCTGCCGGCAAAAAGTATTAACAAGCCGACGGTCATTTCCACCGAACCGACCTGCCATTCGTCGAGGCAGGTAGCGCCGAGCCAACCTGAGCCGAATAAAATTCCGAAAGCGAGCGCAACCGCCCCTAATCCGCCGAGCCTTGAAAAAAGGCCGAATATTAATGACAATCCGACGAGGAATTCTATTACGGTGAAAACGTTAAGGAATACTGCCAATCCCTGCGGATGCAGGATTAAAAGATGGATTAAGCTTCCTACGCCCATGAAATTGCTGGCGTGAGGCAGAAACGTATTAAACTTATGGCCTACCCATAAAGGCGAATTCGGCTGAAGTTTTCCGCTTGCAAGAACTACCCTCCTCCATGCGGCCGAAAAGAACATCCAGCCCAAAACTAATCTTAACGGGATGGCCGCGTAACCGATATAGCGGTATATCGAACTGTCTTCAATTTCATTTGGATTCTTAGACATATATTTGCCCCCCTATTTATAATATAAATTATTATTAAATTACGGCGCCGGACAAATGCATTTAGTGTCTTGCCCGACGCCTGTTATTATAAATTTATTTATAATTAAGGAGCGGTGAATCCGAAACGCTCGAATATTTTTAAACATTCTTTGCTTTTCAAGAAACTCAACCATTCCT
>JAJXZU010000028.1:0-5192 GCA_021779895.1 bacterium | reverse complement strand
GCGTTCATTCTTATTATATATTGATTTATATGGGTCGCCGCGGCTATGTCGAAAGAAGGGTTAATTCTGTACTGGTTATTAAAATCTAAATTTGCGTAAGACAGTTTAAACTTTGTCCCCCTGAAAAATATTTCCCCTTTTTCGGCATTTGCCGTTCCCATTATAATCGGGTCGTAAAGCGTTCCTATGAGATGAAGTTTTGCGCTGAAATCGGTATCTACGATATTATTTTTAATAGATACGCCTTTATCCGACGTTATTCTGATATTTAACTTAGGATTAAAAGTCCCTATTGCGGAGGGCGATTTAACGATATTGTAATTTTTATAGCTGAGAAGAAACGACGAAAGATTTATTCTTTTATCGTACAGAGCTTTTTTTATATCTACGTCGCCGTATAAGACGGGGTTTTCTTTACTGCCCGAGTACCCCATATTTCCGTTTATTTTTGCGTAAAAATAGTTTGATTTTCTATAAATAACCGAATTAAAACCTGCCGTAATATTATAGTATGAAGGTTTAAAGTTTTGCAGCCTTATTACTCCGCGGGCGGAAAAAATACCGTTTAACATTCTGAACCGCGCTTTTTTAAGGATAATCATGTTGTTGTCGAATATCAATCCGGCAAAAATTCTTGAGGCGGCAAGCGACGGATATGCCGAAGTCTCTATGAGCCCTCTTTCTATATCGGCAAAGCCGTATATCCGGGGAGATGCGGCGGGTCCGAAAATATCAGCGGAAGCCGTTATGAATCCGGATGAATTTATTATTTTATCCGATAAAATTCCAAGGATCCACAAATCGGTTCTGTCGTTTAATATAACATGATATTGTTTAGGAGTTATACTGCCCCTTACCTGAAAGTAGTTATTTCCCCCCGTCAACTTAAATCCGCTTAATTCAAGCGTTCCGCCTATGTAAGATATTTTTATATCTTTATCGTTTTTTAAGAAAAAAGGTCCGTGTTTTAAATAAACGTAATCTAATTTTGAAAATAAATAAGAGTTTTTAATATCGGAAATTTTTCCGCTTCCGTAAATGCCGCCGGATAATATGAACCGGGTTTTACGGTAATTAACGTTTAATAAATTAATATTCGTTATGAAACGATACGGATATCCTTTCTTAAGCGATATAACCGCTTTTGTTTTTAGCGAACTCTTTAAAGCTGAAAAATTTAAAGCCATTCTGCCGTTAGACGAAGAAACGCCGATTTCAGCGTTTCCCAACGAATAATCGCTTACGTAAATACCGTCTATAGCCGCGTTGCCGGAAATGTCGGGCAGATTAAACGAGCCGCCTATATGCAGATTGACGCCCGCATTCCCTTTTACGCGATATTTCTTCAGCGGCTTAAAATTTAAATCGGCAATATTAATCCGGCTTGAGATTATCCTGAGGTCGTAGTTATTATTATTGCGCCCGAAATTCAAACTTCCGTAACCGTTAAAAATTGCGCCGCCGAAAGAACCGTCGAGTTTTTTTATGTTCAAGCTGCTTTTAGTTAATGAAAACAGCAAATTAACGTTTGAAAGATACTGGTTGTATATTTCGACTCTTTTAGAATTCGCCGCTATTTCAAAAACAGGGTTTTCAAGCTCTCCGGAAATCTTTCCGCCGGAATTGAAAGCCGCATAAAGCGGAATAGAAGGCTTTTCGGAAATTAAATGAATATTCTCCGCATTAAAATTTCCGCTTATATATTCTTTTTTTGAATTTTTATTTTCGAATATTTCTCCGCTGAAATCAAACGTTCCGTTTTTATTAAATTTAGCGCTTTTTTCCTTCAAACGTACGCTTTTAAATAAAACTTTTCCGCTTCCGGTAATATCGACGTCGGCGTTTCCGCTGTATAAACTTAGGTATTTATTGATATAAAGCGTTCTAAATCTGTTCCTGAAACTAAAACGTATATTATGAAAATTTCCGATTATACTGCCGGCTATAACGCCGGTACCCGAAGGCTCCAAATACGCGCTTTTGTATTGTTCTATTAAGCTAACCGAAGGCAGTTCGGCGTATGACGAACCGAAGCCTATGTTTAAATAGCTCTTATCGTAATTTATTTTTCCTTCGGCCGAACCTTTTATTATTTTTGATGAAACACGGATATTTTTTAATAAAACATATTTATCGTTTACTAATACCGCTCCTTTTACCAGGATATTATTTCTATAGTTAATATAATATACCGTCCTGCCGGTTCTGCCGGTTCCGGATTTAATCTGCTGGACGGGTTTCTCCAGTTTTATTTTTTCTATATTCCCGGCATAAAAATTTCTGCCTAAGTGCAGGAAAGTAACGACATTTCCGCTTGCAACGCCTTTAAACTGTGGGGTTTTCTCGGCATCGTAAAAATCTATAAGTTTGCCTACGTCTATATTTTTTAAAACCGATTTAAATTTACCCTCTTTTTCTTTAATATTAATAATGCCAGATGATTTTAAACTGCCGTTAAATAATGTTAAATCAATCTTTTTAAAATTTATAATATTATTTTCATTCCTGCCGAAATTTCCGGCGCATTCGACGGTTCCGTTATTTATATCTCCGCCCGAAAAGACGACGTTTTTAAGATTAACCGAAGCGCCTGCGCTGATTTTTCCGCCGAAATCGCCGGAAGCCGTCAGCTTTGCGCTTAAACGCCCTTTTAAAGCAGGCAGAAAAGTAAAATTTTTAGAAAAAGAAGATAAATTTTTTACATTTAACGAAGTGGCGTCGTTAAATTTTTCAATAAACCCCGAAATTTTATTTTTTTGATTTAATTCCAATATGCCGTCCGACACGGCGGCAAGATATGAATTGCTCAGGCTTATCCCGCGGTATTTGATGAAATTGCTAAAATAATGAATCTCGACCGCTTCCGATTTAAAAATCTTCTGCAATTTTAATTTTTTAGATTTTACGAATATATAAGGCATATTATATTTAAAGTATATGCCGCCGTTATTATATAAAAACGGTATAGGATTAGGTTTCTTATAAGCGGTTAATTCGAATTTTTTTAGTTTTAATAAAATATTTTCATCGGCATCGTTTAAGTTTAAATTGCCTTTCGTTATTTTTAATTTGTCTAAAGACGCCGAAATAAAAGAACCGGGGTGTTTTTTAAAAATAGTTTTTATGACCGAATCGATATTTTTAAAATTATCGAACCGGCCGTTTTTTATTAATATATTGACCTTAGAGTCTATTATATTAATTTTATAAATAATTATTTTTCGTTGAAAAATATTAAACGGACCGAAAGTTATATTAATGCGTTTAACTTTTGCGAAATTTTTAATATTTAAACCGTAAAGGCTTATTTGAGGGGAAAAAACGGAAAATTTTATTTTTTCTATAGTCGTATTTTTTTTTAGAACCGAGGAAATATATGCGGACAAATAGTTTTTAGCTTTAAAAGCAAAATAAGGCGACGTAATGAATAAAACGGCACTTGCGGAAATTACGGCCGTTAAGAGTAAGAGGATTAATAAATAAATTTTAAATTTCTTTTCATATTTTTTCATCTATAAATTTATAGCCTACGCCTCTTATGGTTTCTATAAATTTAACCGAACCGTCTATCTCGATATTGGATCTTAATCTCCTGATATGAACATCCACCGTTCTCGGTTCGACGAATGAATTATTCCCCCAGACGTTATCCAGCAATTTTTCCCGCGAAAAAACATCTCCGGCGTAAGTCATTAAAAAGATAAGAATTTTAAATTCTATAGGGCTGAGTTTTATCTCGGTATTTTTTACCGTTACGCTGTGTTTGCTGATGTTTACGGCGATATTTTTAAACACATACCCGCCCGATGCCTCACCGCTTTGCTTATTATTAACTTTAACGGGGGGCATTCTTTTTAAAATAGCGCGGACCCGGGCAAGGAGTTCATTTACGGAAAAAGGCTTGATAATATAATCTTCGGCGCCGGCTTCAAAACCCAATATTTTATCCACTTCTTCCTGTTTTGCCGATAAAAATATAACGGGGACTCCCGACAAGCGGGAATCCTGTTTTATTCTTTTGCAAACTTCGTAACCGTTGATATCGGGGAGCATAAGGTCGAGGATTATAATGTCGGGCTTAACGACTTCGGCAATTTTAATTCCGTCGAACCCGTTAAATGCAAATTCCACGTTATAACCTTCTTTGGCAAGATTATATTTTAAAAGTTCTACGAGATCGGATTCGTCGTCTATTACAAGAATATTGACTTTGCTCATAATAAATAATACAACATAAAAATCCAATTCTGTCAAGCCCAAATCCCTATATAATAACTATAGATAAAATACTTAAAAACAGTTCCCGAACCGAGATTTGAGGATATTACCTTACTTTACTTTTTGCATTATTGCCTTTGGAATTGTTTTGTTTTTTTGCATAACCGTGCCGCGGCTGAAAATTCCTGCTGCCGGCTGGGACAGATGTCCTTTCCCCATAGATTTTTCTGCCTCCGTGCCTTTGAGGCAATGAATTATGCGGTTCGGCAGGCATATTTGCGGGCGGAACAAAGCTGTCGAATAAAACTTTGGGTATCTCGCGTTTTATAAACCGCTCTATTTCTTTCAGATAGCGAAGCTCTTCCTTATCTACCAACGAAATAGCCTTTCCGCTGCTGCCGGCGCGCCCCGTGCGCCCTATGCGGTGGACGTAATCTTCGGCCGCATTAGGCAGTTCAAAATTTACGACATGCGGCAGCCGGTCGATGTCTATTCCTCTAGAAGCCACGTCAGTGGCGACAAGCGCCGTTACCGAACCGTCTTTAAACTGCGCCAGAGCCTTAGTGCGCGCAGGCTGGCTCTTATTTCCGTGTATAGCGGATGCCGAAATTCCGTCCGCGGCCAGTTTATCGGCAAGGCGGTTAGCGCCGTTTTTCGTACGGGTAAAAATCAGTACCTGTTTCCATTTATGATGCTTGATAAGATGCGATAGGAGATGGCTCTTCAAGCGCTGGGAAACTAAATGTACGCTCTGGTCAACTAATTCCGAAGCGGCATTGCGTTTTGCGCCTTCCACGAAAACCGGATTATGAAGGACGGAGGCGGAAAGGGTTTTGATTTTTTCGGAAAAAGTCGCGGAAAATAATAAGTTCTGCCGTTGTTTAGGCAGAAGCGCGATAATTTTTTTAATATCGACGATAAATCCCATATCAAGCATCCTGTCGGCTTCATCCAGCACGAAGATTTCGACGCCC
>JAJXZU010000195.1:0-5243 GCA_021779895.1 bacterium | reverse complement strand
ACGGACACCCTGTTTAAAAACGACGTTGCCCCGGGACTGAGCCAGTTTTCGATAAGGGCGGGCTATTCGGAGGTCGTTGACGTAGAAGCGGTACTAAGGAGGTACAATATAGACGAAACCGTCATATTTTACGGCTTCGAGGAAATAGTCAGCAATAATATATTCTGGAGAATATTTGCTTTAATTAAAAAGCTGTCCCCTTCATTCGTCCGGTTTTATAAACTTCCCGCCGAAAAAGTCAACGGGGTCATGGTAAGGGTTAAAATGTAAATGATTTTATCTCCCCGCAAGCAAACAAGAACCTGCACTAAAATGGACAATTATATGTTTTATCTGAAAAGATTGTACTTTTTCATCTTGGTTATAAGCTGTTTTCTCGATATGCCGAGTGCGGCGGCGGACTTAGTCTGATTAAAACCGTTTTCTCCGAGTACCCGTTTAATCAACTCTTTTTCTACGTATTCGAGTTTTATATTGCCGGATATTGAATCGCTTGGACTTCCGTCGTCTTTTGTGCCAGATTCCTCGTTGGTTAATGTTTTTGGAAGGCTGGACGGTTCAAGTATATCGTACGGAGAAATAATAACCGCTCGCTCTATAATATTTTCAAGCTCCCTTATGTTTCCGGGATAACCATAATTCATCAACAATTCTATCACTCCATCAGAAATAGATTCTATATTCTTCTTGTTCAGTTCGCTGTATTTTTTGACGAAAAAATTAGCAAGCGGAATTATATCGTCTCTTCTTTCTCTTAGGGGCGGAATTTTAAAATGGAGCACGTTTATTCTATAAAAAAGGTCTTCTCTGAATTTTTTTTCTATAACCGCCCTTTCAAGCTCTATATTCGTAGCGCAAATTATTCTTGCGTTAAGCTTGATTTTTAAATTAGACCCTATTCTGGAAAATTCTTTATCCTGTATTACCCTTAGTAATTTCGCCTGCGTAAATAAAGGCATTTCTCCTATTTCGTCCAAAAAAAGCGTTCCTCCTTCGGCTGCTTCAAATTTTCCCTTTTGCATCGAGATTGCGCCTGTATAAGACCCCTTTTCATGTCCGAAAAATTCGTTTTCCAAAAGTTCTATAGGCACCGCGCTGCAATTTATAGGAATAAATTCTCCGTTTCTATCCGACAAATTATGTATAATTCTTGCGATAAGTTCTTTTCCTGTTCCCGTTTCGCCGGTTATTAGAATATTCGACATTGATTTAGCCGTTAAGTAAATCTCGCTTAAAATCTCGCCGATTTTAGGACTTTTAAATATAAAACCGTCTTTAATCTTTAATAGGGCTTGGTCCTCCATTGTTTTTATACCGTTAGATTTCCTGCTTTTGTTTCTATTTAAAAATATATCTAAATTCAAAACAAGCCCTTCTATATCGACAGGCTTGGAGATAAAGTCGTCGGCGCCGAGCTTCATTGCATAAACCGCCTGTTCGATATTTCCGAATGCGGTAATAATTATAAAAACAACCCGCTTATCGAGACTTCTAACCTTGGAGAGAAGTTCGATGCCGTTCATTCCGGATAGTTTAAGGTCGCACAATATTACATCGTACTTTTTTTCCAAGAAAAGCTCTAATCCATGCTCGGCACTGATAGCCGTATCTACGAGAAAGCCTTTTTTTATCAAGTTCAGGCTTACCACCCTTAAGAGATTTTTTTCGTCGTCTATTAATAGGATTTTAACCATTAATCTATCCTGTATTAAAAAATCATGACAGTTGCCCGGATTGGCGCAATATCGGAACGATTACGTTAAAGACGGTTCTTTTTTTATCGCTTTGAACATCTATAGTTCCGCCGTGAAGCTTAATTATCCGCAAAGACATAGGAAGGCCGAGCCCCGAACCGGCGTTTTTAGTGGTAAAAAACGGTTTAAATATATTTTCCATATTTTCTTTGGTTATAGGCTGTCCGTTGTTTTCTATCCGAATGTTTAAATCTCCGTTTTTAACCATGGTTCTTATTTTTATAACCTTATTTTTAAATTCGGCTGCCTTAGAAGAATTTGCGGCGCATGTTGCGTCAATCGCATTTACTATCAAATTAAGTATAACCTGTTTTAACAATTCCGGGTCTCCGTTTATAATCGGAATATTGCTATCTAAATCTTTAATCAGTTTTATATTAAAATTTGACAGTTCGAATTTAGATATGCTAAGAGAATCGTTTATGAGCTTATTTATATCTAAAGGCGTTAATTCGGGACTTCTCTGGCGGGAAAAACTCAAAAAATCTACCGTCATACGGTTTAGCCTGTTAACCTCATTATTAATTATGCCTGCGAACTCCTCGACGATTTTATTTTTTGTTTCATGGGCGATATAATTATTGGCGGAGGAAATAATATATATGGCATTTTTTATTTCATGGGCGATGTTTGCGGACATTTCTCCCATAATAGCCATACAGTTTAACTCATTTTTCTCTTTATTTATAGAATCGATTCTTTTCATATAATCTTCTATCGCATAAGCCATTGAGTTAATTGCATTTATAACGCTTCCGATTTCATCGTTAAATTTACTTCTAAAGTTTATTTTATAATTTCCGCTTTTTATTTCTTCTATATTCTTTTTTATCTCGGATAAAGGTTTTGTCAAAAAAACCGTTATCATATAAAACATAAAAAGTCCCATAGCGATAAATCCGGCGGCAATTACGAGAAATCTTATGCCGACCCAAAAAACACGGACTTTTACACTGTTTAACTCTTTTTTTAAATTAAACTTTACGGCAAGCGTTCCTAAATTTTTTCCGTTATAATTTAGCCGTTTAAATAATAATCCGCCGCCCCTTTTACCGGCGTTACTATTATTGCGCGAATCAAACTTATTACCCGAAAAATAATTACCGGAGCTTATTATATAATCCCCTTTTGCATCATACAGGCTTAATCCTTCTATTTTGCCTTCTATCTTGCGATGCTTAATAATATAGCTTA
Organism: bacterium; assembly: GCA_021779895.1. Lineage (GTDB taxonomy): Bacteria > SZUA-79 > SZUA-79 > Acidulodesulfobacterales > Acidulodesulfobacteraceae > Acidulodesulfobacterium_A. Next base: position 2,295 of record JAJXZU010000195.1, on the reverse strand, counting down.
AATAATTTTTAATAAATTTTACCTTTTTCGCATATAAGGGATATTTTAAGGAGGAAGATATAACTTCGGCTAATCTTTCATTTTTAAACGAATTTCTATAATAAAGGGTTTTATATATAGTCCAGAGAAAAATACCGTCACTTATAAAAATAGTAAAGGAAAAAATAATAAAAGCGCTGGATAGTATTTTCCACTTAATACTTAAATTTTTAATAAAATTAAATATCATAATAAACTATGACCTGCCCCGCATTCTTTCAAAAAATATATTCTGTCGTATTCTGTCGTCAGATTAGATATTTCATATTACGGCAGGACATTCTCGTATATTGCATTTACAGCTGCGATATACACGGTTATAGGATATGTCGTAAAGCGGATGTTGATGTAAATAAAAGGTTTCGGAGAACTTAGATGCTTTTATATTTATAATGCCTGTAAATTATAACGGCTATCGAAATTATTACGGCGAACATGCTAAGCACCTGCGAAACCCTGACGCTGTTTCCGAGCCATAAACTGTCTATTCTCGTCCCCTCGGTAAAAAATCTCGTAATCCCGTACCATATTAAATAACCTATTAAGATTTTACCGGCGACTTTCGGTTTTTTTCTCGAAAGCCACATTAAAAAAACGAATCCGAAAAAATCCGGCACCGATTCAAAAAAGAACGAAGGTTCGAAATGGGAATACATCGTTAGATTTTCGGGGCGGGCGGCCTGGAAAGGGTATCCCCATAAGCCGAATATCAGGTGCTTAGGCGTATAAGCGTTTACCGGACGCAGTCCTTTTGCGATAGGCAGTCCCCACTTTACCGGATAGCCGAAAGCCTGCTGGTCTATAAAATTACCCCATCTTCCTATAGCCTGCCCCAAAAGAAGGCTCGGCGCAAGCATGTCTATATAGAGCCAGATGTTAAGTTTCTTTATGCGCGTATATAAGTAAAGCGTCAGGAGTCCGCCGATTTCCCCTCCGTATATAGCCAGTCCGCCCTGCCATATATAAAAAATGCTTAACGGGTTATTCGCGTAATATCCCCACGCGAATATTACATAATAAAGTCGGGCAAAAATAATCGAAACCGGTATGGCAAAAACCATAATGTTGATTATATTTTCGGGGTCTTCTCCCCAGGATTTCGCCCTGAAATAAGCAATGGCTATACCTACGACAAAACCTATTCCGATTAATATTCCGTACCAGTGGACGGGAAGTTTCCCGAAAAAAACGAGGGGATTAGGGGCGTACCAGTTATTAAAATTAAGCATGATTATTTTTATATTTTATTTTTATTTAACGGCTTTCGCAAAAGCGTAGGTTCTTTCGAAGTACTCGTCGTTTAAACTGTTAATCGTAGCTTTTCCCGCATCGTAATTTTCCTGAATAAATTTTCCGTGTCCGATATAAATTCCGACATGCGAAATATACGAAGCGTATGTCCTGAAAAAGAGCAAATCTCCGGGCTTAAGCTCGTCTTTCGGAACGTACGTGCCCAATCTCGCCTGCTCAGCCGCCGTCCTTGGAAGATGGATGCCTAATTTCAAAAAAACATGCTGGACTAAACCCGAACAATCCATTCCCGTATCGGTTGTTCCGCCCCACACATACGGAACGCCTTTATATCTGTATGCTACATCGACTATTTTCTTCCCTAAGCCGAATTTGCCGGCCGCTTTATTTTTAACTTTGCAGTTATTGGGATTTAAAACCTTAAATGTCGCCGCATTATAATTATTGCCGGCGTAATAATCGTATTTTTTGCCGCCGGCGTTATTTTGAGCGGTTTTATATGTTTTATAGCTTTCCGGCACCGTAAGAACCGCACCCTGCCTTATAACGTTAGAATAAAGATGGTTTAACCTTCTTAATTCGGCGATAGAAGTTCCGTATTTCTGGGCTATTAACGAAAGGGTGTCTCCGAACTGGACGGTATAGCGTCCGAACGAAGGAACCGGGTGATACGGACGGTAAGAGTCCGCGCCGGATGCCGAAGGAACTTTTAATCTTTCGCCTGGATATATGACGTAGTTATGAAGGCCGTTTAAGGACATTATAGACGCTACGGTGGTATTATGGGCGTTTGCTATCTGTCCTAGCGTAGCTCCGGGACGGACGGTAATATACGCGACTGCCTGGGAAACAGCCCTGCTTCCTCCGGCGTTGCCGAGAGGCACCGTAAGAACCGCACCCTGCCTTATAACGTTAGAATAAAGATGGTTTAACCTTCTTAATTCGGCGATAGAAGTTCCGTATTTCTGGGCTATTAACGAAAGGGTGTCTCCGAACTGGACGGTA
>JAJXZU010000122.1:0-5244 GCA_021779895.1 bacterium | reverse complement strand
TATAATATACTACAAATTTTTATGATTCTCAAGCATATCATAACCCGGATTAGAAACTATTTAATAAATTAGTCATTGCGAGCGCAGCGAAGCAATCTCTTGTTATTATAACAAATACGAAAGGCGAGATTGCTTCGCTGCGCTCGCAATTTTATTTTATTACGCAAGTCCTTTAGACTTTAAAACTTCCATAGGATTTGAAATCGGGTCGGATAATTTAAGTTCTTTTGGGTTTTTCCCTATGCTCAGCCCTATAAGCTGGGTAAAATAAACTACCGGAAGTTTTGCCTTTTCTCCGTGCGCTTTAATTATTTCAGGCTGTTTTATATCTAAAGCCGCTCCGCACAAAGGACAGGGAAGCACCAACATATCCGCCCCGGCCTCTTTTGCGGACGATAAAACCGCCGCCGATAAAGTTGCGGCAAGAGATTCGTCCTGAAGCGCGTGCGCTCCGCCGCAGCACGAAGCTGAAGCGTGAAATTCGACCACTTCTGCGCCGGTTGCCTTTAACAGTTCGTCCTGAAAATAAGGATTTTCGGAATCGTCTCTTTTGCTTTTATAGCCCGTCATCGTAATAGTTTTAGGTCTTTCGTATAAACATCCGTAATAAGAAGCGACTTTAAGCCCTTTAAGGGGTTTCTTAACGGCGGATTTTACTTTTTCGGGACCTATTTCGTTATAAAACAGTTCGAGAAAATGCCTTACGTCCATATCGCCTTCGTATGTTCCGTAACCGACGTCTTTTAGGAAATTTATAACGTCTCCTTTAGCGGAGGCATTCTCGTTCATCGCGGAATTTGCCCTCAAAAGACTGTGGTAACATCCGTTGCACGGAGTAACAACCGCATCGACGTGAAATCTTCCCTTAGCCGAATCCATTACTCTTGCCGGAAGCATATAAGAAAGCTTTTCGTTAGAGCCTTTTACTTCTAAAGCGCCGCAACAGTTAAAGTCCTCTATTTCCATTAAATCTATTCCGAATTCCCGAGCGACTATTTTAGTAGATTCGTCGTAAGCTCGGGCCATCCCCTTTAAAGAACAGCCCGGGAAATATCCTATTTTCATTGTAATTCCTCCTTTAACCTCTGGGAAACTTTCTTCCAGTCTTTAATTTTGCCGCCGAACAGCTTTATCCTTCCGCTGGTAAGCATCTTGAAACCGAGCGAGAGCTGGTCTGCGCTCATCATTTCCTTAAGCCTTCCGGTTTTAGAATAAAAATCCTTGACTATTTTAACTTCGTCTATCCTTCCGTCTTCGATAACTTCTTCCATAAAAATTTCATCAAAGGCTTCATCGTTGGTAAGCTTTCCGAAAACTTTCCTGTCTTCTAAGAACTTGGCTATAGCCCTGACAACTTCCTGCGTGTTTACGCCTCTTGGGCATCTGTGGGTACATCTCTGGCATGATACGCATTTCCAGACCAAATCTTTATTTTCGTTTACCAATATGTCGTAATGCCCTCTTCTGACTAAGTCTATAAATCTCCTCGGGTTAAATTTATCCACGAAATCGGGAAGCGTGCATCCGCCCGAACATGTTCCGCATTGATAGCATCTTACTATGGTAGAACCGCCCGGAAGTTTTTTAACCTCGTCGAGAAATTCCGTCGTAACATCCTCATATAATATTCTGGACGGCAGAAACTCTTTCCAAATGCCGGTAAGTTCTACGCCGTCTATAACCATTTTATCGGTATTTTCAGCCATTGCTTTCTCCTTATATATAAATATATATAAATCTTAATATAATTAACAACATAATCAATAATAATTAATTAAGATATTTAATTTTTTAAACTCCCCGCCACCTTTGCGGCGACCGCTGCGCCTTCTACGATGCAGTTTTCTATGTCCATAGGGCCTTTGTCCGCGCCCGCTATAAATATGCCTGGCTTAGAAGACTCGTTGGGGCTAAGAAAATCGTCCTTAGGAGCAAGAAAACCGTAATCGTTCTGTTTAATTCCCAGCACTTTCGCGGCATCTATCGTTCCTTCGCCGGCGGCCATTCCTGCGGCAAGGATAATCATATCGACGGAATGCTGTATCGGCCTGTCCATAATAGTTTCTTCCGCCCTTAAAGAAAGCTGCTGATTTTTAAGCGTTACCTCGGCGCCTCTTCCTCTGGTGAATATGACTTCGTAATCTTCCATTGCTTTGCCGTAAAGTTCTTCCCATCCTCTTCCGAACATTCTCATATCCATATAATATACGTAAACTTCGGAATCCGGATATTTTTCTTTTATTTCTATAGCCTGTTTAGTGGAAACGACGCATCCAACCCTGCAGCAGTATGGATTTCCAACCTGCCTGTCCCTTGAACCTACGCACTGAAATATTGCTATTTTCTTTGGAGTTTTTCCGTCGGAAGGCCTTTTTAATTCGCCTTTGGTATGACCGTTAGGATTAAGCATCTCTTCGACTTCGGCATTTGTAACCACGTCTTTAAATCTTCCGTAGCCGTATTCCTGTTTTACCGTAGGGTCGAAATGACCGAATCCGGTTGCTACCACTATAGCGCCAAAGGTTTCTTCGCTTTCTCCTTTAGAATTTTTAATTTTTGCTTTGAATTCCGGAGCGCCGCCGGAAACCGCCGTAACCTGCGAATGTTTATGGACTTTAATATTCTGATTGCTCTCTACGGCTTTAATAACCGGGTCTATCACGTCGCCCGCAAGCCTTAAATCCGGTGCAAGTTTATAATACTTGTGCTTCGCTACCTGTCCTCCCAAATAATCTTCTTTTTCCACCAAAGAAACGTTATAGCCCATTCCCGCAAGCTCCGATGCCGCCTTAAGTCCGGTAACTCCTCCTCCGATAACTAAAACTGTTTTCACCTTGAATACCTCCTTTTTACTTTTTATAATTTTCTTATAATTTTATATTTTTATTTTATATTTCCCTTTAATTGTAAGCTATCCCCATCTTATCCAAAAGCGGTTCGACCGGCGTGACGTGAAAGTTTAATCCGGCTTCCTTGAAAGGATGCGCCCCTAAAGCAAGAGCGGCTAACTGGGAATAAAATACGACGGGATAATGGTAGTCTTCTCCGACGGCTTTCTGTATCCACTGAGTCTTGTCGAAAGTAGTTCCGCAACCCGTGCAGTTGACTAATATCATATCGGGATCTACTTCCTGCTTAATCGCCTTTAATTTAATATTTTGGGCAGACCTCGTGAATTCCCTGTTGACTAAAATATGCCTGAATCCGAACCCGCAGCACATAAACCATTTGGAATATTCCTCCATCTGCACGCCCAGATGCGATGCCAATCCGCCTACGACGATGGGTCTTTTTCCGCCTATTATGTCGTCGGAAACCTGTTTAAAAAAATGGCATCCGTAATGCTCCACCGCTCTTAATCCTTTAATCCCTTCAATTCTTTTCGGGTCAGCCGCCGCCAGTATTTTGTCCCTTAAGGCATATGCTATCTCGCTGTCGTGGACTATTTCTTCTGGAATGACGAGTTCTCTTCCCAATTTTGCAAGAACTTTTTTTACCGAATCGCGTAATTCTTTATTTCCTACCAGCAGATGCCTCATTTCTAAATAGTTTCCGAAACTGGTAACGCAGTGTATGGTAAAATTATAACCTTCTTCATATGCCCTGTGCCAGTTCCTCGCGGCAACCGAAGCGAGTTGAACGAGATTTCCGAGACCCGATGCGTGATAGTTCCATGCCGTACAGGAAGTCTGCTGCATATCGTTATAATATTTTATCCCGAGTTTATCCCTGTAATAAAAATTAGACCTCGGAACGCCCGGAAGGTTTGCGCACTGACCGCAGCTTTTATGCTGATAGTGCATATCTAAAGGCACCTTCTTTTTTATCCCGTACATAACCTCTTCTTCTTTATAAGGTCCGATAATATGGCCTATTTTAATCTCGCCTTCTTCCTCTAATTTTTTCATTTCGGCCCTGATGTCATGCGCATGATAATTCATGCCCTTAGCATGATTTATGCCGGTTTTAACGTCGTTTATCTCATAAGACATAATGTCCTCCAAAAATTTATTATTTTTTTTAAAACTTTTTAGATACGGTTTATTTTACTTTTTGGATGCTTCTAATTTTTCCTTTTTTTCCTGAATTTTTGCTTCCATTTCGTCTTTTTTGTCGTCCATATCGTCCTGAACTATATCGACCAAAAACGGAAATACCGTCCCTACTTTTTCTAAAGCGCCGCTTTCTTCCCATATCTTTTGCATTTCGTATATGGTGTAATCTTCCGCCGCCCATGCTCTATCTACGACGTTCATACCCGGAAAACCTTCAAAAAGCTCTTCCCTCATTTCCATTTTTTTGGACGAAAGCTCTATCATTCTCGGACCCCAGTCCGGAAAAGCATCAGGAGAAAGCATATCCGGCGCGAGTTGGTTGCCTCTCGTTAAAACCAGTTTTGCTATTCTGGTATAGCCTGCAAGGGCTTCAGCGGCGAGACCTTCCCTTACCGCAATTTCTCTCATAGCCATAACGATATCTGCGGCCGAATTCTCTTTAGGGCATCTGTATTTACAGCTGTAACACTGGGCGCAGTTCCATATCTTGCCCTTCATATACTCTTCGATAGTCTCCTCGTCTCCTTCTATTATCATCTGGCAGACTTCGCGGGGGGAGTAATCGTAAAATGCGGCGGCGGGGCAGTTTGCCACGCAAGTTCCGCAGTTTAAACAGCCGTGGAGGGACTCTTTAATTCGGAAATCTTTCATAATTTCCTTATAAAAATGTCCGCCCTTAGCGCTTTCGATTTTTTCCGTGACTGGATTCTTGTTTTCTTCGCTCATTTAAAATACCTCCATTTTTATATACTTTATATTATGAAATTTACGCAAATATACCGTAAAGACGCAGAAAAACTTACGGACAATCAGGCGCGTTTAGCCAAGGCTCCTGGCCGAGTTGCTAAAATCTTTAATAATAAAAAAATTAAAAAGACGGATAATGGCTAACGGATATCGGGATTACTGCCGGATTTTAAGGCGACATCGCCTGAAAATCTCAAGTCGGTATAATCTCCCGAATCTTTGATTTCTTTAATGTCTTTGACGAGCTGTCTTATTTTGGAATTTTTCAGATAATACAAGAGTTTATTATCGACTCTCTTGTAATCTACCATCTGAGTGTTCCTTAAGACGGCTAAATGCTGGGATATGTTGGATTGGGTTTTACCCAAGGCGGAGGATATATCGTTTACGCTGACTTCTTCATCGCAAACGATACATAAAATTCCTAATCTGATAGGATTTG
>JAJXZU010000048.1:0-5292 GCA_021779895.1 bacterium | reverse complement strand
CGTTAATCGAAGAATTCAGCATAGAAATTAAATGAACCGCATCATAAATTCAAATTAAACCGGAAAATGGAAAATAAAAAAATTAAAGCCGGGATTACGGTATTTCCCGGTTCAAACTGCGACGCGGACGTTTACCGCGTTTTAAACTCGGTATTCGGAGTAAACGCATCTTTTATATGGCATAAAGACGAAATCAAAGACCTTAAAAAATACGATTTTATCGTAATCCCCGGAGGATTCTCCTACGGAGATTATTTAAGGTCGGGCGCTCTTGCCGCAAGAAGTCCCGTTATGGAATCGGTTAAGGACTATGCCGCCAAAGGCGGTGTAACGCTCGGAATATGCAACGGTTTTCAGATACTTCTCGAAGCTGGCCTCCTGGATGGCGTTATGCTTGCCAACTATTCTTTAAAGTTCGAGTGCAAAGACGTATATTTAAAAACGCTCAATACCGAATCACCTTTCACTTGCGCTATAAAAAAAGGCGCCGTTCTTAAAATGCCCATAGCCCACCATGACGGCAACTATTTTGCGACGGAGAGTTTAATCTCCGGTTTAGTTAGGGGAAAGAGCGTCATTTTCAAATACTGCGACGAAAAAGGCGGAATTACCGCAGGTTCCAATCCAAACGGTTCCATCCGGAATATCGCCGGCATTTCAAATTCGGCCGGCAACGTAATGGGGCTTATGCCCCATCCGGAGAGGTCTTCGGAAAAAATTCTCGGAAGCGAAGACGGCGGCTGGATTTTTAAATCCATTATCAAATATATAAAGGAAAAATAAAAAATAATTAAAATGGATAAAACTAAAAAACAGGCGGAAAAACTTTTCGGCTTATCGGTCGAAGAATACGAAAAAATATCGGAACTGCTCGGGCGTGAGCCCGACTCTTTCGAACTCGGCATATTCTCGGCTATGTGGTCGGAACACTGTTCTTACAAAAGTTCCAAGGTTTACCTTAAAACCCTGCCGACGGAAGGCGGCAAGGTCATGATAGGTCCCGGAGAGAATGCCGGAGTAGTCGATTTCGGGGACGGCGACGTACTTGTATTTAAAATGGAAAGCCATAACCATCCTTCTTTCATAGAGCCTTTTCAGGGGTCTGCGACAGGGGTAGGCGGCATTATGCGCGATATTTTTACTATGGGCGCAAGGCCGGTGGCAAACCTCAATTCCTTAAGGTTCGGAAGTTTTTCGCATCCGAGGACGCCTTATTATCTCTCCGAAGTCGTTAGGGGAATCGGTTTTTACGGAAACTGCATGGGCGTGCCTACGGTAGGAGGAGAAGTCGTATTCGACGAATGCTATAACGACAACATACTCGTAAACGCTTTCACTATAGGCATAGCTAAAAAAGACGGCATATTTCTTTCTTCTAAGTGCGAAGTCGGAAATATAGTAGTTTACGTAGGTTCTGCAACCGGAATGGACGGCATACACGGAGCCACTATGGCGTCAGAAGAATTCGACTTAAAAAAGAACAAAAAAAGAAGCACGGTTCAGGTAGGCGACCCTTTTACCGAAAAACTTCTTCTCGAAGCATGCCTCGAAGCTATGGAGAAAAAACTTATCGTATCCATTCAGGATATGGGCGCCGCGGGATTGACGAGTTCGTCCTTTGAAATGGCGGATAAAAGCGGAAAAGGAATGCTAATAGACTTAGACGCTATTCCTCTCAGGACTGCCGGAATGACCCCGGTAGAAATGATGCTGTCCGAATCTCAGGAAAGAATGTTAATCGCCTGCGAGAAGGAAAAATTCCCGGAATTGAAAGCCGTTTTCGACAAATGGGGGTTGAACTGCGTTAGGGCTGGAGAAGTAATCAAAGAAAAAGTTATTAAATTTTATTATAAGTCGAAAATTTATAAAACGTTAGGCGTAGATGTTATCGTTAACGGACCCGAATATAAAAGACCGTTAAAAAAACCGCAATATTTGAATAAAATAAAGTCCGTAAAAATAAATAATTACAAAATACCCGAAAATCTTAACGCTATTGCCGTTAAAATTATAACCCACCCCAATATAGCTTCTAAAAAGACGGTTTTTACCCAATACGACTATTCCATAGGGACGGCTACCGTCGTTCCGCCTGGTTTTTCGGCGGCCGTCTTAAGGGCTAACGTTAACGCCTGCAAAGGCTTCCTGCTTAACGCGGGCGGAAATTCCAGATATACCTATCTGGACCCTTTTACCGGAGGCGCGCTTGCCGTAACGGAATGCGCCCGCAATATAACGGCATGCGGAGGTTATCCCGCCGCGATTACCGACTGCCTTAACTTCGCGAGCCCCGAAGACCCTGAAGTTATGTGGCAGTTTGCATATGCGGTAGAAGGCATAAAATCGGCGGCCGTGAAATTAAATACTCCGGTTATAAGCGGGAACGTCAGTTTTTACAACGAAACCGCAAAAAAAGACGGGGACAAAACATACGTTTCCAAGATTTATCCGACTCCGGTAATAGGCATGCTGGGATTTATAGACGACGCCGGCAGTGCGGTAACGCCTTTCTTTAAAGACGAAGGCGATGAAATTTACCTGCTCGGTTCCATTAAAGGCAGTCTCGGCGGCAGTTTATATATGGAACTTGCATACGGAGATTTCCGGCAAAAACCTGCGGATTTGGATTTAGACTATGAAGTCCGCCTCCAGAACTGTTTAAGGTCTTTGATAAATAAAGGATTTTTGAAAAGCGCCGCCGACATAAGCGAAGGCGGGATTTTTACCGTATTGGCGGAAAGCGCCGTAACTAATCCGGAAAAAATCCTCGGATTTGACGTGGATTACGATATCAAGGCGCACGGGCTCAGAATCGACGAATTTTTATTCTCCGAATTCGAACAGGCTTTTATAATAACTACGGTTCAAAAACCGGACGGACGGCGGAAGTCCGAAACTGCCGCAATCCTTAAGGAATACGGCATAAAATCGGAAAAAATCGGCGTCGTAGAAAAAGGCGCAATGAAAATTAACGGGATAATAAACTTAAAAAGTGGTAAAATAAAAGAAGGGTACTATTCGGCAATTTAATTCCAATTTATATTCTTAAGAAAAATTACGGGGGCGACGGTTTTTTAAAATGGAAGAGATAAAAGACGAATGCGGCGTATTCGGAATATACAACAACGAAGAGGCGGCCAAAATAACTTATCTGGGGCTTTACGCGCTTCAGCACAGGGGGCAGGAATCCTGCGGCATAGCATCCTCCGACGCCAATAATCTTTATTTTCATAAAAGCCTCGGCCTAGTAAACGACGTATTCAAAGAAAACACCCTTTCCCAGCTTAAAGGAAAAAACGCTATAGGACACGTCAGATATTCTACGGCGGGAGAAACGCTTCTGAAAAACGCGCAGCCGCTAGTCGCCGATTACTATTACGGTTCTATCGCGGTAGCCCATAACGGAAACATTACCAACGCCCGCATTATAAAAGACGAACTCGAAGAAAACGGCTCAATATTTTCCTCCACCTCCGATACCGAGGTCGTAATACACCTAATAGCTTCATCGGCGGAAGACCTTCTTATAGACAGGACGATAAATTCCTTAAAAAGACTTAAAGGCGCATATTCTTTCCTTTTTCTTTCCGAAAAAGAGATGATTGCCGCAAGAGACCCTTTCGGCTTCCGGCCGCTTGTTATGGGGAGGCTTAACGGCTCTTTAGTTTTTGCGTCCGAAACCTGCGCCCTCGACCTTATAAACGCCGAATATATCAGGGACGTCAAACCCGGCGAAGTAGTTCTGGTAAACGGCGAAGGAGTAAAAAGCTTTTTTCCTTTCAGATTGGAAAAAAATTCCAACTGCGTATTCGAACTTATATATTTTTCAAGACCGGACAGTATTTTTAACGGTAAATCCATTTACAGCCTGCGTCTGCGGATGGGCAAGGAGCTTGCCGAAGAATCTACCCCCGAAGCGGATATCGTAATACCGGTTCCCGATTCGGGAGTGCCTGCCGCTTTAGGGTTTTCAAAGGGTTCGGGGATAGATTTCGAAATGGGCTTTACCAGAAACCACTATGTGGGCAGAACTTTCATAGAGCCTAAAAAATCTATAAGGCATTTCGGCGTCAAGGTAAAATTAAACCCCGTTCCCGACGTTATAAGGGGCAAAAAAGTCGTAGTGGTGGACGACTCCGTAGTAAGGGGGACGACGTCTAAAAAAATAGTCGATATGCTTAAACTTGCCGGAGCAAAAGAAATTCATCTGCGCTTAAGTTCTCCTATGGTAATAGCTCCCTGCTTTTACGGAATAGACACTCCGGTTAAAGAAGACCTGATGGCTTCTAAATATACGGAAAACGAGATAAACGCCAAACTCGGAGCTACGACTACTAAATTCCTTTCGATAGACGGATTAAGAAGAGCCGTCGGAAACGGCGTAAATTTCTGCGAGGCCTGCTTTTCAAACGTTTATCCCCAGGAAATCGACTGCGAATCCGAATATGAAAGCCAGACCCAGTTAAAGCTTTTCAGCAAAGAAGTCTTTTAAATTAAATTAATTAAATTTACCGGTCAAAAACGATAAAATGAATAATGCGGGCGAAACTAAAACCTTAGTATTAAACGCTATAAAAACGTTGTGCTGGGAAAAAAAGGAATTTACGCTCGCTTCGGGGAAAAAGAGCGATTTTTATATAGATTTGCGGAGGATTTCTTTCGACGGAGAGTATCTATATTTAATCGGGAAACTGCTGTACGAAGAAATCGGAAATGCTAAAAATTTAAAATTTTCGGTTATCGCCGGCGTTCCGGTAGGAGGCATTCCGCTGATTTCGGCAATTCTGGCGGCAAGTTTTTTAGATAAAAACCCTTTAAAATCGGTGGTTATCAGGAAAGAAAAAAAAGAATACGGCAAAGGCAATCTCATAGAACCGGTTCAGTTTTTATCTAAAGGAGCGAATATTTTAATAATCGAAGACGTCGTTACTACCGGAGGCTCTATTTTAAAAGCCGTCAAAAACGCAAGGGAAGAGGGCTACGAGATAACCGACGCGGTCTGTATGGTGGACAGGCAGGAGGGCGGGGCGGAATTTCTTAAGGAAAACGGCATCGTCCTTCATTCGGTTTTTACGAAAAGCGATATAACGGGATAATTGGTACTTGTACAGACTTGATTCAGTTAAGATAAAATTTCTGCTGCAGTATTAGGGTTATTATGAATATTTTTATGAAAAGAACGGTTTTTTTAATTATCTTGTCTTTTGCAGTTTCTATCCCTCTTTTTTATCTGTCGGGATGTTCGGTTTTAAGCTCGCTCGGTATTCCTCCGGCGGTTCATTCGAGCGGCGG
>JAJXZU010000023.1:0-5333 GCA_021779895.1 bacterium | reverse complement strand
TGACGGCCATAGTAAAAATTGGGGCGTCGGAAACGAACGTCCATGTGCTTCAGAAGGGCGTAAATTTATTCAGAAGAGATATACCCATAGGCGGGATGAATATTACCGAAGAAATAGCAAAAAAATTTCAGATAGACCTTAACGAAGCTGAAAATATAAAAATCGGTAATTTAGGCGGCAGGGGCGATGATTTTAAATCCGATTATTCGATATACCTCGATATGATACTGTCGAGGGTGACGTCGGAAATTCAAAGAACGATAGATTATTTTGCAGCAAACAACGACAAGCAGTATCCAAAAAAAGTTTACCTGACCGGGGGTTCAAGCAAATTGCACGGTATTTTGGAGGATATAGAATCAAAAACAAATATTCCGGCAGTTAATATAAATCCTTTTAGAAATTTGCTGTTCAAACAGGATATAGCGGAAGATAAGAGCCATTTTTTTGCCGTCGCGGTCGGATTGGCATTAAGGGGAGTAGATTAAATTGATTAAGATTAATTTAAATAAAAAACCCAAAAAGATAAAAATAAGAATAGAAACCGGCGGTCTTCGGAATATGTTAATTTTTATTATAGTTCCGGTAGTTCTTGCCGCTATAGCGGTTTTCTTTCTCCAATCTTCCATAGATAAAAAAATCGGCGCTTTAAACGAAAGCATAAAGACATATAACGAAAAGACGGCAATGTTAATGCCTAAGGTAATAAAAGCAAACTCATTGAAAGCAAAAGAATCTCAAATTCTCGAGAAGATTAACGTCATCAAAACTCTAAAAAAAGAGCAGATGGGCCCTATAGGATATATCTACTATATTACGGCGGCAATTCCAAGATTTGCATGGATTGACTCTTTAAAATCTAATAAAGGAACGCTTTCCGTTACGGGAGTAGCTCTGGACGGACAGGTAGAATCGATATTTATGAACAATTTAAGCCAAACGGGCTTTTTCGGCGGCGTGAGTCTGCTCCAGACTTCGGAAGTCAAGAAACAGGGCTTAAGGCTTCAAAGTTTTGCTTTAACTATGAACGTAAAAGGAAAAAGATAGGGCGGCGCAATAGAATGGATATTAAATCGATTAAATCTAAGATAAATTTCGGCAATCCGGCGGTTCTGGGAACGGTTATAAGCATTATTTTATTTATAGCGATAATGGGGATATACTATTATTTCGTCTATTCGGGACTGAGGGTAAAAGCCATGCAAAAACAGACGGAATTGAGCGGGATAACCGCAAAATATAATTCGTACTTAGCGACGGTCGGAAGCTATCCCGCGTTATTAAAGCAGTATAAGAAACTAAATAAAGAATTTGCAGTGCTTCTTGCGGAACTTCCGTCAAAGAAAAATATACCCCAGCTTTTGATGAAAATTTCAAACTATGAAAAAGTTCTGAATCTTAATTTAAAAATGTTTAAGCCTGAAAAAGGCGCCGCCAAAGGTTTTTACGAAACGGTCCCGTTTTCTATGAATATAAGCGGAGATTTTTATAACGTCTATAAGTTTTTTTATAAACTTGCGGTCATGAAAAGAATAGTCGATGTGCACAACGTTGCTATTTCAAGGGCTTCCAAGGGGCATAAGGTTTCGGCTTCTTTCGACGGAACGGCTTTCTCTTTCATAGGCACTCCTCCGGTTAAGCCTCAGGTTAAAACGGCGGTGAGGGCGGCTGCGGTTAAAAAACCGTGATAAACGACGTGAAACCATGATTTGCGGGAATAAGAATAAGAGGTATGAAATGGATATAAAAAGAATAATCGGAAAATCGGTGTCAGCGGCTTTAATCGTTTTTGCCGTTTTTTCAGTTTTTAAAAGCGCGCTTTGTTTTGCCGGGACTAATAAAAACGGCAGCAATAAAAGCGTTGCTGCGGCCGCCGTCAGACCCGGCATCGCATATCCTTATTATTTAAAGAGAGACCCGTTTCAGACGTTTTTATATACCCAAAAACACGTTACGTCGTTCAAAGCGGGCGAACTGCCCCTTCTTCAGTACGGCATTTCATCGCTAAGGGTAGTTGGCATTATGAACAGGAGGGGAAAATATTTTGCGATGCTGCAAACCCCGGATAACAGGTCTTATATAATCACCGTAGGTTCGTTAGTCGGCGTAAACAGGGCAAGGGTGGTTTCGATAAACGGAAGCGAGGTAAATTTGGTCGAAAGGACATATAATATTCTCGGGCAAATGCGGTCGATGAACGTCGTTATGGGATTAAAATAAATAATTGCAGGATAAGAACAAGATGTTGTATTATAATAATTAAAAAGAGGAAAAATAATATGAAAAAGCGAACATTCTTTTTAACGGTTTTGTTTGCAATTGCGGCATTTATATACGTTATATACGGGGCAGTTCGGGCATATGCCGCACCGGCGGGAGTTCAGCCGGTTGTATCCGCATCGCCGATATCGTCTGTGTCGGCAGGCAGTTCTCCTCAAACCGTAAAAAAATTCTTCTTAGACCCTACGGATATGAGGGTCAGCTTCGATTTTCAGAATGCAAGCGTAGTCGATGTCATAAGAATGATTGCAAAAGTTTCCGATATGAATGTTTTAATAGGTTCGGACGTAAAGGGAACCGTTACGATGAAAATGAAAGACGTTCCGCTCAAAAATATTTTATCTCTCATACTAGAAGCATACGGCCTTGGAATGGTTAAAAAAGACGGAATATATTATATAAACTCTACCGGAACGATAGCGTCCGTTGTTTCCGCCGAGAAAAAAGCAAGAGCGATTTCGGAGCATAAAGTAACGAGGCTCGTTCCGATTAATTATGTTTCGGCAAGCGGGCTGATGGCAAAAGTAAAATCGGTCTTAAGTTCGCAGGGCAGGGTTATTTACGATAAATCTCTCCACTCTTTGCTTATTACGGATATTCCTAATCATGTCGCAAAAGCGGTAAGATTAGTGAAAATGCTTGATAAAAGAACCCCTGAAGTCGAGATTGTCGCAAAAATGGTGGAGGTCAGCAAAAACTATTCCAACCAGCTGGGCATAAACTGGAACGGCAGTTATCTAGGCTCGGCTCCGACTTCTTCAAACGCCGCGGTATCGCCTAATTATTTCAGCGGAGAAACTACCGGAACGCCTTCGGGTCCCGGACTGAGTCCTACTCTTACGACGCAGCCCTCGGCAGGAACTTTTACAGTCGGAATATTAAACTCTTATGCCAGTATAAACGCTACGCTTCAGGCGCTGGAAAGTTTGTCTAAAGCAAAATCCATTGCTTCGCCTAAAGTAGTCGTTCTTAATAATCAGACCGCAACTATAGAAAAGGGACAGACGCTTTATCTGCCCGGCGTAGCCGGAGTCGGCGCTACAGCCGCTCCTCAGGCGATTACCGCGCAGATTTCGCTTCAGATTACTCCCCATATCATGGCAAACGGAAACGTAAAACTCGTTATAAACTCGTCCAATAATACGGTCGCTCCACCCGTTTCAGGCGCGCAGGCTACGCTTGATACGGAAAGCGCCAATTCCACCGTTATAATTAAAAACGGACAGACTGTAGTTATAGGAGGAGTTTATCAGATGAGCAAAACCGTTACTAATAACGGAATTCCGGGGCTTATGAGCATTCCTCTTCTCGGCTGGCTTTTTAAATCGCAAAATATAAGTTACTCCAAGGACGAGTTGATGATATTTATTACGCCGAGAATAATAAACAGCTAAATATTAAGCACTGAATATTTCTTAGAAAAAATAGTGTAGAAAAAGAATAGAAAAAGGTGTCAGAATTGAATTCTGACACCTTTTTCTATTCTTTTTATTGCTGACGCCTTTTTCCGTTATTTTCGCCTTTTTTTTATTATATTTTTTTGATAAAATTAACCAATGTTGATAGACGTTCAAAATTCAAAAGATAAAAGAGGCATAGCAATAGATAAAGTCGGTATAAAAAACCTGCATTATCCTATATCGGTTCTCGATAAAGCAAAATCATTCCAGCATACCGTGGCAGACATAAATATGTACGTGGACCTTCCGCATTATTTCAAAGGGACGCATATGAGCCGCTTCTTAGAGGTTTTAAACGAACACAGGGGCGAAATAAGCATAGTCGGTTTTCCCGATATTTTAAGGAAAATTAAAAAAGTTTTGAATGCCGGTTCGGCTTCCGTCGAAATGGAGTTTCCTTATTTTATAGAAAAAACCGCTCCCGTCAGCGGAAAAAAAAGCCTGATGGAGTATATCTGCTATTATAACGGAACGATAAAAAGCCGGTCAGAAAAAAGCAGGAAGACAAAAAAAGCGTCAGATTTGAAATCTGAAATAAAGGTGTCAGAATTCAATTCTGACACCTTTATTTCTAACAAGAAGGCTTCCTCCGGCACTCCCAGCACCGATGACGAAAGCGTAATAATAATCGGCGTCAAGGTACCGATAAACACTCTCTGTCCGTGTTCTAAGGAAATATCTAAATACGGCGCGCATAACCAGAGGGGCATCGTTTCGGTTTCGCTGGAGTTCGATAAGCTGATATGGTTCGAGGATATAATAGCCGATGTGGAATCGTGCGCAAGCTCTCCTATTTATTCGCTATTAAAGAGGGAAGACGAGAGGTTTTTGACCGAGCATGCTTATGAGAATCCTATGTTTGTCGAGGATGTGGCAAGATGCGTGGCGGAAATACTCAAAAAGAATAAAAATATTAAATGGTTCAGGGTGGAAGCGGAAAACTTCGAGAGCATACATAATCATAACGCCTATGCGATGATAGAGGGGTAAAAGGAGAGTCGTAAAAAAGTCAGATTTATTTTTTATATCGGTATAATAGATAATTAGAAATAGTAGTGCCGGAATTCAATTGCGGCAACGTTATTTTTATGAATTGCTTAGCTATTAATGTTATCCGGAGGTAAATAAAAATGCTTAGATTTTTGACTGCGGGCGAGTCCCACGGCAAGGGGCTCGTTACTATAATAGACAACTTTCCTGCGGGCGTTAAAATAAACGAAGATTTTATAAACGAAAAGCTGAAGCTCAGGCAGTCGGGCTATGGAAGGGGCGCAAGGCAGAAGATAGAAACGGATAAAATAGAGTTTCTTTCCGGAGTCAGGGGCGGGTTAACGACGGGCTCGCCTATTTCGTTTTTTATAAAAAACAAGGATTACGAAAACTGGCGGGACAGGATGGACGCCTTTAAATCCGTTCCCGAAGAAAGCAAAATCCATACTCCGAGACCGGGGCATGCCGATTTTGCCGGTTCGATAAAATTCGGATTAGACGATATAAGAAATGTTTTGGAACGTTCGAGCGCAAGGGAAACTGCGTCGAGGGTTGCGGTCGGGGCGATTTGCCAGATATTTTTGAAAAATTTCGGCATCGAGT
>JAJXZU010000185.1:0-5349 GCA_021779895.1 bacterium | reverse complement strand
GGATCCGGTATTTTTTGCGGACAGGCAGGCATTTTTCAGTCCTCCTGAAATAGAAACATGGGCGCCTAATAATATTTTCATAATATAATATATATTATACCGCAGAGCCTAATTATTTTAATATGATATAATTAATATACGCCTTGCAAAATAAATAAAATATTTAAATTATGGAGGTAATATTATGAAAGGAAACGAAGAAGTTCTTAAAAGGCTTAATTTAAGGCTGGCGGAAGAATTAACCGCTATAAACCAATATATGGTTCATTCCGAAATGTTCGACAACTGGGGTTACGACGAACTTCATAAAGAGGTTGAAAAAAGAGCCATAGACGAAATGAAGCATGCCGAAAAATTAATCGGCAGAATATTATTTCTTGAAGGAATACCTATAGTTTCTAATTACAACAAAATGTATATAGGCTCGACGGTCGAATTGATGCATAAAAACGATAGAAAATCTGAGGAAGATGCCATTAAAGCCTATAACGAAGACATAAAGTTTGCCTCCGAAATAAAAGACAACGGAACAAAAGATATGATTCAATCTATTCTGGACGATGAAGAGGCGCATATCGACAGGCTCGAAGGATATCTTGACCAGATAGAGCAGATGGGGCTTCCGGCATATCTTTCAACATATAGAAAATAGATATGGACACGATAGAAAAATTAAAAATACTTTCGGAAGATTCCCGCTACGATATGGCATGCGCCTGCGGTTCCACTAATGGCGGCGGCAGAAAAAGAGGGACGGACGGGAAATGGCTTTATCCGGTTGCCCTTCCAAACGGCGGATATTCTATCCTTTTAAAGACGCTTCTTTCTAATTCCTGCTCCAATGACTGCAAATACTGTCCTATCCGTTCCGAAGCCGATATACCCAGGTGCACCCTGAAACCGGAAGAAACCGCAAGTATGTTTATGGATTATGTTAAAAAGAAAAAAGTTTTCGGACTTTTTTTAAGTTCCGGTATAATCAATAATCCTGATTATACCATGGATAGAATTAACGCTGTTTCCAGACTGCTCAGGTATAAGCACTTTTATAAAGGATATATACATTTAAAAGTCATTCCCGGGGCATCGGATGCAGCCATAGAAGAATCTTTATCTCTTGCGAGTGCCGTCTCGCTTAATATCGAAACGCCCGGTAAAGAAAGATTCGATTTGCTATCGGACAAAAAAAATTATATAAACGACATAATACGTCCGATAAAACTTATCGGCAAGTTAACGTCTAAAGGCAATAAGTTTTCAAGAGTAAAATCTACAACGCAGTTTATAGTCGGCGCTTCAAACGAAACCGATTCGGAAATAATAAGATATATGCTCGGGCTTTACAGAAAACTCAATTTTCAAAGGGTTTATTTTTCGGCATATCAGAAGGGACTAGGCCATTATTCCATACCTGGCGAACAAAAAACCGATTCCGCGCCCGAGCAGGTCTTTATGCGCGAACACCGTCTTTACCAGGTCGATTATCTTATAAGAAAATACGGATTCTCCGACGGCGATATTATTTTAGATAAATCGGGCAATTTAGAACTGGATAGAGACCCTAAAGAGATGTGGGCAGACCGCCATCCCGAATTTTACCCCGTAAGGATTAACAGCGCTGATAAAGAAGCGCTGCTCAGGGTTCCCGGGCTGGGACCATGCACGGCGGACGCTATACTTAAAACGCGCCTTCGCGAAAAGATAACGCGTCTTGAAGACTTAGGCATAAAAGGTAAAAGGCTGGAAAATATTAAGAAGTATGCGATTATAGAGTAAATAATCTTATTATTTAGAATTTAGGGAGGTGTCCGTATGCAGTATGCAAGCATAGGAAATAGCGGATTAAAGGTTTCAAGGCTTTGCCTCGGAACGATGACGTTCGGGTTTAAATTTAGGAACATCGGCGCTGTCGGACAGGACGACGCAAATATTATGGTTAAAAAGGCTTACGGAGCGGGAATAAATTTTTTCGATACCGCCGATATGTATTCATTCGGACAGTCGGAAGAAATACTAGGTAATGCTTTAAAAACCTTAAACGTTCCAAGGGAAAAATTTGTCATAGCCACTAAGGTTCGTTCGCCTTTAAGCGAAGAAGCCATGAACGGGACGGGCGATTTGAACAATACGGGTCTTTCGAGGAAACATATTATTGAAGGCTGCAATAACAGCCTAAAAAGATTAAAAACAGATTATATAGACCTGTATCAGGTTCACGGCTGGGATATATCCTGCGGGTTGGAAGAAACGCTGGAAGCCCTTAACGATTTGGTAAGGCAGGGGAAGGTTCTGTATCTTGGCGTTTCAAACTGGACGGCAAGGCATATAATGAAAGCGCTGTATTTAAGCAAAGCTAAAAGTTTCAGCGGCTTCATTTCCCTTCAGGCATATTATTCACTTGCCGCCCGCGATTTGGAACACGAACTTCTTCCTTTGTGCAATGAAGAAGGGCTTGGCGTTCTTCCATGGTCGCCGCTGTCCGGCGGATTTTTAACGGGCAAATATACCCGTCAAAATCCTAAGCCCGCAGGCGCGAGAAGAAGCGAATTCAATTTTCCGCCCGTCGATGAAAGAGGATATGACGCAATCGACGTGTTGGCCGAAATAGCAAAAAATAAAAATATATCCATTCCGCAGTTGTCCCTCGCGTGGCTTTTGGCTCGAAAAGGGGTAACCTCGGTTATTATAGGCGCAAATAAGATGTCTCAGCTTGAAGACAATCTCGAATCCGTAAAAGTAAATTTAACGCAGGATGAAATTTCTAAACTGTCGGACGTTACAATGCCGAAAAAATTATACCCTCAATGGATGGTGGAATGGCAAAATAATAGGAAATCGCTTAATCCCGATGAATTTTGATTTTTAGAAGGGAAAAGGCATTAATTATAAAAAGGGGTCTGATTTTAAATCAGACCCCTTTTTATAATTTTCAAACGACTCAAGTTTGTTATTATTACTGCAAAATAAAGGGTGCGTTCTTTATTACGAGTCCCGTCAGAGTATATTCTCCGGGTCCCATTATGAAAATGCTTAAAGCGACCGCAAATTCTGTCAACGCATACTCGTAGCCGTTTTTCATTATATCGAAACCATTCGGCAAATGAAGTAAAAGTATAGCGCCGAGCATTACGAGCATAATGTTTAATGCCCCTATTCTCGTTAAAATCCCGCTTATCATTGCAAGGCTGCCCGTAGTTTCGGCAATTCCGACAAGAACGGCTATTATCAGCGGGAAATGCATATATCCGGCAAATCCTTTGACCCCCGGTCCGTCGAACCAGCCGAAAAGTATTCCAGTTCCATGGTAGAAAAAGCTCAGGAATAAAACAAATCTTAAAAAGAATAAGCTAACGGATTCTTTTTTCATAGCTAACTACCCTCCCCTTTAAATTTAACAAGTTAATTAAATATAATTTAACGCTCTTTAATAATAATATTTTATTAAATACATAAAGTCAATCAGGGAATTATTTATTATTAAGTATAATAAAATATACTTAATTGACATTTTATATTTAAAATGATATGCTATAAATATTATGGTTACACAAAACAATAAAGCTTTTTGTCCGGCGCAGGAAGCATTTAAGATGCTCGCAAATAAATGGTCTTTAATGATAATTAAAGAGCTTTCCGTAGAAAATCTAAGATTTAACCGCATTAAAAAAAGGATAGAAGGCATTTCCTCGAGGGAATTATCTAGAAGGCTCGAGGTTTTAGAGGAAATAGGAGCGGTTGATAGAAATATAATTTCCATTAAGCCTATAATGGTTGAATACAGCCTTACCGAAGCAGGCAAAGAACTTACCGAGGCGATCGAAATATTGCATAATTGGACTGTTAAAAATAAAAAAAATATCGCTAACGTTTAAAAGTCCTTTTTAAGTATAAAAAAAGAACCAGATAAATTTAAAATCCCTGATTGACATTATATATTTATAGATTTATTATTAGCAATACGGTTAACCGTATTAAAATTTAAACTTTATTAATTTAATAAGGAGGCATTATGTCAAGAATAGTAAAGCACGAAAAGAAATTGCCAGTTGCCATAGAAGAAAAAGACGCTAAGTTTCCTATTTACGTTTGCGCGTGCGGTCTTTCAAAGAATTTTCCGTTTTGCGACGGCTCGCACGACCACGCAAAAGATGAGTCCGATGCCGGCGTTTATGTTTATGAGGGAGATAAAAGAGTTAAATTGTAATTAAATTACGGAATTATGCGTTTGGCGAAGCAATCCTTTATTATTCAAGCGCATAATTCCATAAAATCATTTCGGGGCAACCGTATATTTTGCTATAAGCCTGAAAGAATATTCCGTCTTATAAAACAATATTCTGTCTAATTGCATAAGTTTAGTTCCGTATTTAAAATGTCCAATTTTTTCCGCCTCTTCCAAATTAGACAAAAACAGATATAAGTCAATATTTTTTTTAAAGCCTAATTTTTCTATTAAATTTATAAGTTCGCTTGGGTTAAAAGCCGCTCGGGTAGTTATAGCGTCTAAACCGGCGTCAAAATTAAAAGAAAAAATATTCATATTTATACAGTTAAAATTTCGAAGATTTAATTTTCTGGAAATATTTTTCTGAAAATTGCATTTTTTATAAATAGATTCGATTGAAACGATATTTAAAGCCGGATTCATTATATTGAGGACTATTCCGGGAAATCCGGCTCCGGAGCCGATATCCATTATAGTTTTGTCCTTTTCATCCAGTATCTTAAACAGAAAAGCGCTGTCCAAAATATGCTTTTTTATAAATTCGTTTTCGCCTGTTACCGCGGTAATATTTATTTTTTTATTCCATTCGATAAGCTCCGTATATAAAACATAAAACTTTTCAAGTTTTTCGCGGTCAAGGCCGCTTACGGCAGGCATTATGCCAAAGTTTTTAAAATATTCCCCAATCTTATCGGCAAATATTTCCTTATCGGTTTTTTCGCTCATAATGTCAATTTTTATATACCCAAAATGATTTTATTGAATAACGGATTTTGTTTATGATATTCTATGGTAATTATAATATAATAATATTCAATTTTTAAAAATAAAAATTGAATATTCAATAAAGCAGGGTTAAGTGGAAGAAAATTTGGCCAATCAGGTAAGGGTCCGTTTTGCGCCGAGTCCTACGGGCAATCTTCATATGGGCGGCATAAGGACGGCATTATTCAACTATATTTTCGCCTTAAAATACAAAGGTAAGTTTATTTTAAGAATAGACGATACGGACAGAGCCAGAAGCAAAAAGGAGTATGAAGATGCTATCGCGGACGATTTGCGCTGGTTTGAAATTAACTGGGACGAATTTTACCGGCAGTCCGAAAGGGCGTTTATTTATGAAA
>JAJXZU010000146.1:0-5371 GCA_021779895.1 bacterium | reverse complement strand
GGTCGAATGCCTCGATTAAGCTCTTTAAAGGAATTGCTATATCTATCAGTTTTACCCCTTTTTCGTAAAAGTTTTCTTCTTTGTCGTGAATATTTATACAGCATAAATCTTTGTTATTTTTATCGTAATTTTTAACCCTCGAAATTAAATAATCAGCAAGATATTTTTCGTCGTCGAAAATATCGTACTGAAGTTCGTAATTAACCGCCGCAAGAAGAATATTTAAGCAGTTAAGACCCGCACGGGACATTCTGTTGAAACCTTCGGATATATATTTATAAAACTTATCCGACGGTTTAATAAATTCAAGATGATTTATAAATATCTCTTTTACCGCCTTGTCTATGATAGGCTCGTTTTCCGTAAAAAAATAATCTACGCCGTCTTTCTCGAAAAGCATATCTTCGTCTTTGACGTTTATATTTAAAACGGTGAATTTCCTGTTGGAGAGCCTGTTTAAAATAACTTCTATTTCCCCTTCCGCAATATAATGCGCCGCAGTTTGACCTAAGCTCTCAAATTCTTTATAGATTTCTTTTTCTATAATTGCGGCCTTTTCGTAATCTTTTTTATTGATTTTCAGTATAAACGATACGCCGTCTTTCTCGAATTCTATGGGGATAGAAGCTTTATTATAAAAGGTATATTTATCGGAACCTTCCGAACAAAGCGAACCTCTTACGTTTTTCGTATAAATTCTCTGCCTTTCGTCGCCCGTCCGCCCCCCGAAAGATTCGTTGTTTAAAAGATAGATTTCGCCGCTGAACTCGATATTCCAGATTACCGTGGGATGCCCCGTATTGCAGTCGTATCCGTAACGGGCATTTATAGGATGCATTGTAAAACTGACACTGTTGCAGAGATATTCGACTATATTTCGGTTTTTAATGCCGCCATCGTTTTTTTGATTCATGTATCGGTTTATTTATTAATTGATTATTACGGTAAGGTTTTATTTATAGATTATATCAAATTTTGAAAATAAAAATACCCGCTTTTTAGGGCGGGTATTAGGGAGGTGCAGAGAGAAAAGCTCTGAGTTAAGTTTAAAATGCAATCCTTGCCTGCAGGAAATAGGCGTTCGTTTGCCCCATCCACTGGCCGTAGTCTAAATATTCCGTCGAAGTAACGGGTAAATCCCTATAGTCTTTCGCATATAGATATTGATAATTCTGCCAGTCGGCGGTTAAAGTAATATGGCTGTTGAGATGATATGCAACGCCGACCACGCCTCTTTGAGAATCGTAGGGGTTGCCGGAAGAAATATTAGTTCCTATTTTGTTAACCCAAAAAGCAGTTGAAGGGTCGGAGTAGTAGAATCTCTGAATTAGGCCGAATACGCCGAATTTGCTGTTAGGAATATTGTAGTAGCCGAAGGCGTCGTAGCCGTGTTCGGTGTTGTGCTGATAAGCGTCTAAGGCTCCTAAATCTGCGGCAAATCCAGGATAAGGTGCACCGTTAGCGTTGCATACATATGCGCCTGAGGGGTTTAATCCGCAATAGCTTCCGGCATCCTGACTTATAGAACCTGCGCCGCTTGCGTAACCGCCCGATAAAGCGTTTAACCCGTAGTCTAACTGTAAAGCGATTAATCCCTGGGGATTTTTATAATCGAGTATTGCGGATGCCCTTGCGGTCGGGTTGTCATTATTACTATTAATGCCGTAATAACCCTCAAACTCATTGGATTGCGACCATGCATAATATCCGGTTATACCTAGTCCGTCAAGATTTGAATCGGCTCCCATCGGATAAAAAGATACTCTTGCCTGAGGAGATTTCTGGTCTATGTCTTCGCCTTGATGAAAGGTCGCATTGTCGAAAAATCCTGCATTATAAGCCAAATAGATCTTTCCGTTCGACCTTAATTTACCGGATACGCCGAGACCCGCCTGAGTAGAAGTTACTCCGAGAAAACCCCACGGGGTTCTTTCCGCGACGTGATAACCTAATAAACCGTCTTCCCAAGCAATTAACGGCGTAGGGAACTGGCCTGCTTTAACGTTTACGGTTAAGCCGTTGGCGTCGTAAACATGATTAAACTGCAAGAAAGCATATTTAAGCCTGAAATATTCGTTGCCGAATGTGGTGCCGGACGAAGAACCCCATGATATAGGATTTGACGTTCCGCCGGTGTACCAATTACTGCCGGTTCCCGCTCCGTTATAATTATTCGACTTATTAATGTTCGGCGTGAGCTTTAAGAACCAGTTGTCTTGATGGTATAAAAATATCAAATACGCCCTGTTTACGTTAAAAGCGTTATAGCCGTTGTTTCCCGGACCAGCCGGATTTTCCTGAAGCTGTAACGCTGGAGCAAAACCGGTATTAGTGTAATACCCGTAACCCATATAAACCAACGTGCCTAAGGTGATATGTTTAGTCCATTCCGGAAGGGTTCCCCCCTTGACGGTTTTCAGCGAAGCCTCCAGCTTCTTTTCCGTTGCTTTTAAATTGTTAATCTGCTCGGTCGTCTTTGTTGCGTTCGGCTTCAAGAGCTGATTAATAACGCTCTGCCCTACTTTTACTCTTCCCGGTCCGGGCGTTAAAAATATCTCTCCGGTATTGGGATTTTCGTAAAGTGCGGCGTTTGACGCGCTAGCCGTCCTTGCCCCGCCGAACGCAAAAACTAAAGCCAGCGCCGCAACCAAGGCAAAAACAAAAGCCGACAGCTGACCCAGCTGCACCGGACTTTTTGTCCTGCTAATTTTGTTCATAACTTCCTCCTCTCTTTTAGTTTAATTTGTTTTATTTGTTCTGTTTTTCCTTAGACGTCTTTATTTTAACAAACGAATGTTACAGAATTATTACAATTATGTTAAATTTTTGTAATAATAATTTTATGGAATGCGACAAACATGTATCTGAAATAACATAAGCACTCGGCAAAATGAAAAACTTTATGCCTCTTAAGGCAGAAAAGTTCAAATCGTTAAGCGATGAAGAAATTGAATATGATATATTGACCGGTTTATATTTAGATTCTCAAAATTTGATTCCATAGGTAAGCGTCTATTTCCGGCAATTCTATGAGAACGTAGGAGAAGATACAGAAGATATGTCTTTTGCTGATATTCTAAATGGTAGTCGGCATAAACAAATTCTATCTGAAAATCTCTTATATAATTAACACATATTCCGGGATTAAAAAATATGCAAGGATTTTTTTATTTTATACAAAAAGATTTTGGATTATTCCAACCAAAAGTTATATCATATATTAAAATTCCTCCCCTTTTTTCTTTAATTTTTGATTAACGGAATTTTAAGATATGATTTAAAAGGGCAGGTTCTTACTTTTTAGCCTGTTCGCTTGAGCTTATAAAATGAGCGATAAAAAAAACGCCGCTTTATTTATTTTACCTTCCGTGGGGGGGGTGTTATCGTAATGGACGATAAAATTAAATAGAAGCGGCGAAAAAGGTATAAAATATCCTGCCTTTTATTCTTCTGCCGATTTTTTAACCTGCAAAAGTTTTTTTGTTATGTCTATGAAAAGAACCAGAACGCCTATGCTGAAAACTATATCTCCTGGAACTCTCAGCCACAGCCACAGGTCGGTCTTGTCGTAAAAATAGATGCTTCTAGAATACCAGTAGCCGTGTTTAATCGAAGCCGCGAACTGCATAAAGCCTTCCGGCAGGAAATTTAATATAACCCATAGAATCATGCCTACGTTAAAGCACCACAGCGCTACCCTGCCCGCGCCTTCAGTCCATTTGGAAGGTTCTACTATCATCCTTAAGACATAATAGGACAATGCGATTCCCAGAAGGCCGAAAACTCCGAATAAGGCGGTGTGTCCATGGTTTATCGTTAAATACTGGCCGTGTTCGTAATAGTTCATTAACGGAGTATTGATTAATGCGCCGAAAACGCCCGCTCCGATAAAGTTCCAGAACGTCGAAGCCTCTAAATATTTAAACGATAAATCCTGCGGAAACGCTTTGCCTGCTTTTACAAGGATATTTTTCTCGTAAACAGCCTGCATAGTTAAAAGCAACAGAGGGATAACCTCGAGGAACGAGAACATAGAGCCGAGCGCAATCCAGATAGACGCGTCGCCTATGAAATAAAAATGATGTCCCGTTCCGATAATGCCGCCTAAAAATATAAGGATTATCTCGAGAAGCAGCGTATTTTCTATAGTCGTCCTTTTTACCAGGCCCTGCGAAAGGAAGAAATAGCCTATAACCGCAACGGCAAAGAATTCGAAAGTTCCTTCGACCCATAGATGGACGACCCACCATCTCCAGAAATCGGTAATCGTCCAATTCTTAAGAATCCACGCAAGCGGGAACATCCCGAACACATACATCAAGCCTATGGTAACGGCGCTTATTAAAAACAGCCTCTCGACGCTCCATTTATCGGTATTTTTTATGAAATGAGGCTTTAACGCCCTGTAAAGTATTACGACCCACAGCAGCAAGCCTACGAATACGATAATCTGATTGAGCCTTCCCAACTGCAGATATTCAAGCCCCTGATTGCCGAGGAAAAACCATAAGCCGTTATGAAAATAGCCTTTGGCTCCCAGATACATTCCTACGAGAGCCGCAACTCCGTCGATTAATAATGCCCACCAGAGAAAATCGATAAAAAACGACTGCCATTTTGCTTCTTTCCCTCCGCCTATATATTTAGAAACGAAAATGCCTGCGCCGAGCCAAGTCGATGCGATAAATAAAATCGCAAGCTGAATATGCCACGACTTAACGATATTAAACGGCAGAGCGGTAAGAGTATGAATTCCGAAGAACGACGCTCTTTCCGCATAATAATGCGCCAGAAGCATACCGGCTATAATCTGCAAACCTAACAGAAAAACGCCTAAGAAAAAGAATTTGGCGGATTTTTTCATTGAATGGGTAATTTTAAAATTATCCAAGTCAACCATGGGTTTCCAGTTTTCGAGCATTGCCGGAGCTTCCTGCCATCCGGGAGATATATAGTTAAGGAAAAACCAGATGACGAGACCCGCAAGAGCGATAAAAGTCGCCAGAGATGCAAAAGTCCACGTATAAAGATAAGTCGGCGGAGTATTGCCCGCGCCTCTGCTGTAAGGCCAGTTGTTGGTATAGGTGTGGTCAACGCCCGGCCTTAACGTCTCGGCGCTCCATGCCGCCCACGAATAAAATTCCACTATCCTTTTTATATCCTGTTTAGAAGGCACCAAATTTTTTCCTATTCCGAGGTTTCGGTCGCCTTTCGTGTAAAGACTTTCGATTCTCTTTTGAATCTTACCCAAAGCATATATCTCGCCGGGCGTGTAAGTCAAAAGTCTGCCTGCTTGAGAAAACCTGTTTTTCTTTATTTTAGATATTACGAGAGATTTTATATAAACTTGGTCTCTCGGCGAGATTTGAGC
>JAJXZU010000224.1:0-5385 GCA_021779895.1 bacterium | reverse complement strand
TAAAAAATGATTTAAACAGCTGGTAGGTAATATAATTGATTATAAAAAGTCCGATAAAAAGTCCGATTCCTCCCGTAAGGATTTTTTTGGTAGAAATAGACTCCATGCTTTTTTCGACGGAAACTACGATAAAACCTATTGTAAAACCGAATAAAAGACCCACATAAGATAAAAAATCGTTATGCCAGTATTCCTTGCCTATCAAAAAGCCGAGAATAGCGGAAATAAGAACAAGCATTATCCTTATGAAAAGGATCGGCTTCTTATTGAAAATTTTCATTTATCTTATCTGTTAATTAATTATTTTAAAAAACGCTAAGCGTTTAAATTTAAATTGGAAGATTGAACGGGAGCGCCTATAAATATCCTTTTTATCTTTTCCTCTATAAAAGTTTCAGGCCTGTTCATTACGGTCGAAAGCTCTTTGATAATTAAGTTTTTTGCTTTTTCAAACATCTTTTTTTCCGCAAAAGACAGCTCTTTCTCGCACTTTAAAATATACAGGTCCCTTAAAACCTCGGCAACCTCGAAAAGGCAGGAAGAGCAGAGCTTTATATTGTAGCCGTTAAACCTTTTGTTCCATGATTCTTTCCTTGCGAAAGGCTTTTTAACGCATTTTTCTTCAAGTACGTCAAAAACTTTTTGTATCTCGTTTTCTTTAATAAGAGAGCGGAGTCCTACCTCTGCTTCATTTTTAACCGGAACCATAATTTTAGCATTGTTTTCCAGAACCCTGATGTTGTAAAAAGACAATTCGGCAGAACCTATTTTCTGTTTGGAAATAGATTCTACGATACAAACGCCGTAACCGGGATAAAATACAAATTCGTTTAAGTTCAACATTTTTAAGCCTCCTTAAACTCTTTGGACGTTAAATTAATTAAAATAATATTAATTAAAAACAACATTATAAACGGTATCTCTTTCGGTAGGAAATTTGCCCGCCTCTTCGATTATTTTTTTTACATTTTTGACGCTAAGGCCTACGGGATTAACCGAGCCCGCATTATGCGATATTTTTTCCTCGGTAAGCGTCCCGTCGAAATCGTCGGCGCCGAAAGAAAGAGAAACTTGCGCAAGATTAATGCCCAGGTTTACGAAAAACGTTTTTATATGTTTGAAATTATCCAAAAAAAGCCGGGAAACCGCAATGACCTTGAGGTCGTCGTATCCCGTGGTAAGCCCGGAATTCCTGACGGCAGTGTTTTTCGGCTGAAAAGCAAAAGGAATAAAAGATTTAAAGCCTCCCGATTCATCTTGAGCAGACCTTATTTCGCTTAAATGGTTTACCCTGTCTTCATAGCTTTCTTTTACTCCGTATAACATTGAAGCATTGGAGGGAATACCGATTTTATGGGCGGTTTTGTGTATTGAAATCCATCTTTCCCCGCTTATTTTTTGGGGACATAATTTTTTTCTTATAGTCGGGTTGAAAATTTCCGCTCCGCCTCCGGGAAGGGCGTCTAATCCGTTTTCTTTCAAATCCGTAAGCACGTCTTTTACGGACAGTCCGGAAATCTTAGATAAATAGTCTATTTCTACGGCGGTGAAAGCCTGTATCATTAAGGACGGAAATTCATTCTTTATTCTGCGGACCATATTTAAATAGAAACTGTAAGGAAGAGAGGGGTGAAGACCTCCGACGATATGGACTTCTTTAAAATTATTGGTTTTATGATTCGTCTTAATATATTCTATTATTTCATCTACGCTCATAGAATATGCATCCGTTTCTTTTCCGTTTCTGTAAAATGCACAAAAAGCGCACCTGTTTACGCATATATTGGTATAATTTATATGAATATTGACGGTATAATATACTTTATCTCCGTTGATTTTAAGGTTTTTAAAGTTTGCAAGCTCTCCTATCGAGAGCAGGTCGTTAGATTTAAATAAAAACAAAGCGTCTTCTACCGACAACCGTTTATTATTATAAACCTTTTCTTTTATTAAATCAAAAGTTTTATTTAAGGTCATAGCCTTTCCATCTTTCGTAAATATCGTTTTCTATGTCTAACGCATCCAAAATCTTGCCCGTTATAAAATCTATAATATCTTCGACCGTTAGCGGCTTGCCGTAAAATGCGGGAATAGGCGGGAGAATCGCCGCCCCCGACGAATGAAGGGAGAGCATATTTTTGAGGTGTATATCGTTAAACGGCGTTTCTCTCGGACAAACGATTAGTTTTTTCCTTTCTTTAAGCATAACGTCCGCCGCCCGCTCTATAAGGTTTCCGGAAATTCCGTTTGCAATTCTTGAAAGACTGCCCATAGAACACGGAACGACTATCATTCCCTTAACGTTTTTTGCGGAACCGCTTGCAATGCGCGCCTCTAAAAAATTCTCGTCTAAAAAAGCAAACCTGCCGCAATCTTTATGTAATTCGAACTTATTTACTATCTCGTTTTTTATTTTTTGGCTATAACCGTTTAAAGAATCGCCTCCGCCGTTCATATAAAACTCTGAAATATCGGCAAACATCCCAAGTTCGTTATTGCTTACCCTGAAACCCGGCTTGGAAATTATAAGGTGAACGAAAAAAGAACGGTTTATTAAAGCCTTAAGAAGGCTGAATCCGTATATCGCTCCGGACGCTCCGGTTATAGCTACGATGTAGGAATTACCCTCCCTTTCTCTTTCCGTTTCTATATTTATATTACGGTTTTCTTTCATATTTATTCATTGCCTGATACGCCTTTACGGCATAATAAAAAATTTATAATATAAGACGTTCGCACATATAAAAACGAAAAAAGTTATGGAAATATATCCGTTCATAGTAAAAAAAGCGGCATCGATATTATCTAAGCTTTTATAAACTAAAAAATGTTCGTATGCAAAAAAGCCCGCGACGAGAATTATTCCTATAATATATAAAAAATTAAGTTGAAACATAAAATACAGGGAAATCAAGCATATTAAAGCAAGCGAATGCAATATTCTCGAAACGGCTACCGCGTTTTTTATTCCGAATTTTGCCGGTATGGAGAAGAGCCCGTTTGCGGTGTCGAAATCATAATCTAAAATAGCGTAAAGAATGTCGAACCCCGCGCCCCAAAAAACTACGGCAAGACCGAGAATTAAAATCTTATAATCTAAGCTGCCCGTAACGGCGAGCCATGTTCCTAAAGGGCCCAACGCCATGCTTATTCCGAGAACCATATGCGAAAAAAACGTAAACCTTTTCGTAAAAGAATAAAACGTAATAAAAATAATAACAAACGGAGAAAGGACAAAACATATAAAGTTTAGTTCGTAAGCGGCAAATATAAGTATTATATAGGAAACTATTCCGAAAACTAATCCGTATAAAGCGGTAAGCTCGCCTTTAGGAATAGTTCTTTCCATAGTCCTTTTATTTTTTGCGTCTATTTTTCTGTCTATGAACCTGTTAAACGCCATTGCTCCGCTTCTTCCGGAAGCCATGGCTATAACGACCCATATTATCTTATAATAAAAAAACGGCGTGCCGAAAGACGACGGATATTTATCGTAAAAAGCAAGGAGAAAAGCGCTGAGGGCAAAAGGCAGGACGAATATCGTATGGGAAAATTTAACTAATTCTAAAGTATTTTTGAACTTTTTAAGCATCTTAGTTTAACTTAAACCGTATTCCTTCCATCTTTCATCGACGAGTTTTTTTATGTCGTCCGACATTGTTATATCGTTCGGCCATTTTCTTTTATAGCCTTCCGAAGCCCATTTTTTTGTGGCGTCTATACCCATTTTGGAGCCGTAGTTGGGAATATCCGAAGCATGCTCCAAAACGTCGATAGGTCCTTCGACGAACGAAACGTCTCTTTTAGGGTCTATATTATTGCATATTCTCCAGATAACTTCGCTTCTGTCCTGAACGTTTACGTCCTCATCCAATATTACTATTATTTTGGTGAACATCATAAGGCCTAGACCCCATATTCCGTGCATAATCTTTTTAGCATGTCCGGGATAGCTTTTTTTAATGCTTATAAATGCCAAATCATGAAATATGCCTTCGAAAGGCAGATTTATATCGACAATTTCCGGAAAAATCTTTTTTATTGCGGGCAGGAAAAATCTTTCGGTAGCCTTCCCTATGTAACAGTCTTCCATAGGCGGTTTGCCCACTATGGTAGCCGGATATATCGCGTCTTTTCTGTGCGAAATGAGCGTTACGTGAAACACCGGATAAAAATCTTCGAGGGAGTAATATCCGGTATGGTCGCCGAAAGGTCCTTCGAGCCTGAAATCTTCGGCGGGGTCTATATATCCTTCAAGGACGAACTCGGCATTTGCCGGAACATATATATCGTTAGTTTCCGATTTCACGAGTTCGACGGCGTCTCCCCTTAAAAAACCCGCAAACATCATCTCTTCTATATCGGGGGGGAGCGGCGCGGTAGCCGAATAAATTACCGCCGGGTCGGAACCTATAACCACGGAAACCGGTATTTTTTTGCCGGCTTCTTTATATTTCCTGAAATGCCTTGCGCCGTCTTTATGTATGTGCCAGTGCATACCGCAGGAAGTATCGTCGTAAACCTGCATTCTATACATTCCGACGTTGGTAGAGCCGGTTTCGGGATCCTTCGTAAAAACAAGCGGAAGGGTAATGAAAGGTCCGCCGTCTTCCGGCCACGTCTTTAGAACCGGCAGAATATCCAGCAGGGGCGGCTTGTCTATAATAACTTCTTTGCATTTACCGTTCTTCGCCGTTTTCGGCATATAATCGGCGAGTTTTTTAAGTTTCGAAAGGGATTTTATTTTTTCAAAGAAATTAGTGGGTATTTCAGGGTCTATTATTTCGGAAATTCTTTTTCCGACGTCGTCGAGGCTTTCGACCTCGAAAGCCTGCAATATGCGCTTATTTGAGCCGAACATATTTATTAAAACCGGAAAATTATAACCTTTTACGTTTTCGAATAAAAGCGCGGGGCCTTCTTTTTTTACCATCCTGTCCGCAATTTCCGCTATTTCCAAATTTATATCAACCGGAGCGCCTACTCTTTGCAAGTCGTTATTTTTTTCTAATATCCGGATAAATTCGTGCAGGTCTTTATAGGGCATGTTTATTTTTTTTATAAATATAATATTAAATTATCGACCGTATTATTATATCAAAATTTACAAAAAAATAAAAGTAAAAGGGCTTTAAATTTCGGCTTTTTTTATCCTATAGCCGTTTTTTTTGAGAGTATATCCGGTGTTGTCGAAATATTCAAGAAGGGGTATCGCATATTTTCTGGATACGCCTGCAATTTCTTTCATGTCTTTAGGCTCCAGCTTTTCTTCTTTTTCAAAAAAATCGCCTAATTTAGACTTGATGACGTCGATCTGTCCTTTCAGGTAATAGATATCGTTCTTGACTTTTACGAGCCTTCCCTGCTTAACCATAAGAGCGGTTA
>JAJXZU010000152.1:0-5491 GCA_021779895.1 bacterium | reverse complement strand
CGGATTTATTTTACTGTATATTTTTTTGAAAAGTTTTACGATAAATCACTTTTTAGCAATGTTTGCCGCATTTTCGTTCTGTTTTGCCGCAGTAAATTCTGTTTATTTTTATTTTAACCTGTTCAGCCAGGTTAAAGAGTTCGATAACGAATTTAAGAATATATCGGCTACCGATAAATACGATTTCACCAAAACATATACTCTTCCTAAACTATTCATACCTTTTGAAACCTTCCTGACAAATCTTATAGGTTTTTCAAAGGACGCCATACACGAACTCGTATCGAACGCCTCCAAATCTTCCGTGTCTAATGCCAGCTTTAACTACGAGATAGGCATTACTACTAAGGAAATGAAAGAAATAAGAAACAATTTCGAAATAATAGGAAACGTAATGAACGATTCCGCCAAATCGGTAAGCGGCATTGCCGCAAATATGGAAGATTTTAAGGATTTTATCGAGGGGCTGTATAAAATTAGCAATAATACTATTCAGACCGCCGAAGAAATCAACAGGAGTTCGTCGGGCACCATATCGGCGATAAACGCCAATAAAGAATCGCTGGAAGGCCTCCACGGACAGATGAACAATATTTTATCCATAGTCAACATAATAGACGATATAGCGAGCCAGACGAATCTTCTGGCCCTTAACGCCGCGATTGAAGCGGCAAGGGCTGGAGAACACGGAAGAGGTTTTGCCGTAGTAGCCGACGAAGTAAAAAAACTTGCCGAGCAGACCCAGAAACAGTCTAAAGAGATAGAAAAGACGACCGGAATAGTCGCAGGCAACTTCGATATACTGGTTCAAAAAAATAATTCTATCATCGAAATAATAAAAACGAACACGGGGTCGGTAGAGGAAATGCTCAATTCTTTTTCGGAACTTGCCGGTAAAATCTCGCAGGCTAACGATATGATAATAAATATTACCGCGGCAACGGAACAGCAGTCCAGTTCCGTGGAAGAAGTTTCGCAGACCGTTCTGCATATGTCGCAATCCGTAAAAGATATCTCCGAAAAATTAAACGTTTTAAGTTTTAAAAGCGTAGAAATAAGCAAAATTTCGGAAAAATCCGAAAATATACTTAAAAAAGTCAAAGTCGGAGCTCATATCGAAAAAATTGCGGAGTTTGCGGAAGAGGGAATCAGGGAAATTGTGGGAATAATAGAAAAATCTATTAAAAGCGGGGAGATTTCCTCATACGATATATGGGACAGAAATTATATTCCGGTAACGGATACAAATCCGCAGAAATATAAAACAAAATTTACCGATTTTGTAAAGAGGCGGATTCAGCCCATAGAAGATAAATATCTTGGGATGGACCCAAGTTTCAAATATTTTTTGCTGGTTGACGAAAACGGTTATGCCGCTGCGCATAACTCAATATACGACAATCCTCTTACCGGCGATTACGCAAAAGATATCGCAGGCAACAGGTCTATGAGGATATTTAACGACCCGGTCGGCCTTGCGGTAGCAAAAAATACCGATAGCCTGATAGTACAGACTTATCCGAGAGACACCGGAGAAGTAATAAGCGACGTCGGCGTCCCTGTTTTCATAGACGGCAGGCACTGGGGCGGCATAAGGGTCGGTTACGGCATATAGCTATAATATAAAATATATAAATAAATATAAAAATTTTACCGTATTTTTGCAAATTAACTTTTAATTAATTAAGGGAGGAAATTTTATGGAAACAAAATTAGCCAATCCGGCTCCGCTCGGACTTTCGGGGTTTGCTCTAACGACGTTTTTGCTGAGCATGATTAACGTCGGGTGGTTTTCTGGCGCAAATATGCCTATGGTTCTTGCATGCGCTTTTGCTTTCGGCGGAACGGCGCAGTTTGCCGCCGGCATTATGGAAATGCCGAGAGGCAACAGTTTCGGTACGGTCGCGTTTTGCGGTTACGGGGCGTTCTGGTGGAGTTTCGCCCTGTTCGTTTTGTTCCTGTCGAAAGGCGTAACCGGAGCGTTCGTAGGATGGTATCTGTTCTTGTGGGGTTTATTTACTATGTTTATGTGGGTTGCGTCTTTGAAAAAAGCTAAGGCGCTTATGCTGATTTTTTTATTTCTTACCGCGACTTTTTATCTGCTTGCTATCGGCTTCTGGACGGGAGCGGCTATTATAACCGTCGCCGGCGGATATTTCGGGCTTATTACCGCCGTTCTGGCATTTTACCTTGCTGCGGCCGAAAGCATCAACGAATCCTGGGGAAGCGCAGTTCTGCCGGTATAGCGGTTAGCAATAAGTGCCTAAGAAATAACTTGTTTCTTTCCGTTTCATCGTTTACCCTTACCGCATAATTTACGGTGCAGGAATTAAATTCCTGCACCGTCTCAAAATACGAACAAATTAAAAATATGATATAATCTAAAAAGAATCGATATAATTAATAACGATAAGCATATTATTAAAAAGGGTTAAAAAAACAAAATGTGCCTTGCGATTCCCTCCAAAGTCATAGAAATAAAAGACGAAGGCACCGTTATAGTCGATACTATGGGTTCTAAAAGGCTCGTTTCTACGATGCTTCTGGAAGAGCCCGCCGTTATAGGCGATTATCTGCTAATACACGTCGGTTACGCAATGCAGAAAATAGACGAAAAAGAAGCGGAGGAAAGCCTTAACCTGTTCAGGGAAATCGAAAGAAAAACTATTTAAAATAATATGGAATTATATTCCGATTTTAAAAGAAAAGACGATATAAGCAGGCTGATATCGCTTATAGATTCCGAAGTTAAAAAAACTATCAACATAATGGAAATATGCGGCGGACATACCCATTCCATTATGAAATACGGATTAAATACCCTCCTTAAAGATAAAATAAATTTTCTTCACGGACCAGGATGTCCGGTCTGCGTGATGCCCGTTAAAAGAATAGACGAGGCGATAGAAATTGCGGATTCGAAGGACGTTATACTTGCGGCATACGGCGATATGATGCGGGTTCCGGGAACGGATAGTTCGCTGATAAAAGAGCGGGCAAAAGGAAAAGACGTAAGGATGGTGTATTCCCCTCTAGATATTATAAAAATAGCGCTCGATAAAGCAAATAAAGATAAAAAAATAGTTTTTTTCGCTATAGGGTTCGAGACGACGACACCCATGACGGCTGCTCTTCTCGAAGAAGTTATATCGAGAGGCATAAACAATGTTTTGTTTCACGTAAACCATGTTCTCGTGCCTCCTCCCATAAACGCTATTTTAGATTCCGGCGATAATTTAATAGACGGGTTTATCTGTCCGGGACACGTCAGCGTTATGACCGGAAGCGACATTTATAACGATATTCCGGATAAATACGCTAAGGCGGCCGTAATAGCCGGATTCGAGCCTTACGACATTTTAAGCGGAGTTCTTTTAATAGCGAGGCAGATTAACGAAAGCAGACCGGCCGTGGAAATTGCTTATAAAAGGGCGGTCAAAGAAAACGGAAATAAAAAGGCGCAGACTTTGGTGGATAAATATTTTACCGTAAGAGACGAGTTTGAGTGGAGAGGGTTCGGCAATATCCCCAAAAGCGGCTTAAAATTAAAGGACGAATTTAAAGATTTCGACGCCGAGCACTTTTTTAGCGATGAATTAAAAGAGTTACGTTTAAAAACGGAATCGGGTCAAACCGTCAGAGAAAATGCCGCATGCAAATGCGGGGAAATATTAAAAGGGAAATCCAAGCCCGACGATTGTCCGCTGTTCGGGAAAGCTTGCAATCCGGAAAATCCCGTAGGGGCATGCATGGTATCTTTTGAAGGCGCATGCGCCGCGTATTATAAATACCGTAATTTTTAAACAATTAATTTTTAATTAAAATGAGTAAAAAAAAATACGAAAGAATATTGCTTTCGCACGGCGGAGGAGGAAAAGAGACCTCCGAGCTTATAGGCGGTATTATATTTAACGGGCTTTACGGGCAGGATGCCGGAAACGGTTATTTTTACGGCTCGCATAACGTCGGCGCAATATCAGCCGATATATCAAATCAAAAAATAAATTTATTGGAAGATGCCGCAGTTTTGAAATCTCCGCAAAAAATTGCATTTACTACGGACGGTTTTACCGTAAGCCCCCTATTTTTTAAGGGCGGCGATATAGGAAAATTATCCGTCGCCGGAACGGTTAACGATTTGTCGGTTATGGGAGCCAAACCCCTGTTTTTAAGTCTCGGATTGATAATCGAAGAAGGATTTGCTTTAGATGACCTAAGGAAAATCATAAAGAGCATTTCGGAAGAGGCGTCTAAAACCGGAGTCAGGGTCGCGACCGGCGATACGAAAGTAGTTCCTGCCGGAAAAGCAGACGGAATATTTATAAGCGCGAGCGGAATAGGGGAGATTTTATACGATGAACTTTCGGTTTATAATATAGCCGCCGGAGATATAATTATAGTTTCGGGCAATGTTGGCGACCACGGCGCCGCAGTTATGTCGCAGAGGAAAGGGATAGAAATGGACGTGGAAATAGAAAGCGACTGCGCTTCTTTGTGGAGCATTATAGACGCCGTGTTAAGCGGCGGCATAAAGGTCAGCGCGATAAGAGACGCAACGAGGGGCGGATTGGCAGCCGTTCTTAACGAATGGGCTATGGCGGCGGATATCGATATTTACGTCGAAGAAGATAAAATTCCTGTAAGCGGTCCGGTAAAAGGTTTTTGCGAACTGCTCGGTTTCGAACCGTATCAGCTTGCATGCGAAGGCAGGGCGGTATTTGCGGTAAAACCTGAATTTGCGGAGAAAGCTCTCGGCATTCTCAGGTCGCATCCGCTTGGGAAAAATGCGGATATAATCGGAACGGCGGGCGGCGGGGGCATTAGCGGGCGGCGGGATTATTCCGGAAAGGTTATTTTAAAAGGCATATACGGAGTCAACAGGCTCCTCGACTATCCTTCCGGCGAACTTTTGCCGAGAATCTGCTAAAATAAGTATAAATCATGCAGAGCCGAAAAAAATGGATTCGCCGATAAATAATAAATCGATAAATAATGCCGTAATAAAAAGAGCGGCGATTAAGCTGTCCGGCAGGGTTCAGGGCGTTGGATTCAGGCCTTTCGTTTACAGGCTTGCGGAAAAATACGGAATAAAAGGCTATGTTTTAAATAATACAGGGGGTGTCGAAATTTCTGCCGAAGCCGAAGAAAGCGCCCTGCTGAATTTCGTAAAATCTCTCGATTCCGATCCCGAAAAACCTCCCCTTGCGGTTATAAACGATAAAACCGTAGATTTTATCCGTCAAAAACATTTCTTTTATAAAACTTTCGAAATCAAGGAATCCGATAAAACAGCTAATAAAGATTATGAAGCTAAATTAAATAAATTAAATTTAACAATACCTCCGGATATCGCGATATGCGGGAAATGTTTAGACGAGCTTTTCAATCCTTCCGACAGGAGATATTTATATCCGTTTATCAACTGCACCGACTGCGGTCCAAGATTTACCATATCTAAAGAATTGCCCTACGACAGGGCTTCTACTTCTAT
>JAJXZU010000153.1:0-5504 GCA_021779895.1 bacterium | reverse complement strand
AAATGCCGAAAAAGCGAAAAATATCATTAAAAAATCTATAGGCAAAATCGATTTCGCGCATAACGAATGCGGCACGGACGGAGGCGGCAAAAACATATGCGGATGCGGCCTGTCCCTGCAAAAATCCGTGGTTACGGCAAAAAAAGACGTTCCGGAAGAAACGCTGAAAAAATTGTCTATATTCAATTTATACGATTAAATAATTAACGACAAGAGGATTAATTTTATGGATGTTTTAATATTAACCGGCTCTAAAAACGATTTGGGCGATATAGACGGCGCGGTTCAAACGCTTAAAAAATTCGGGATTTCTCATGAACTTCATATTTCATCGGCACACAGAACTTTAAAAAGAACCGTAGAACTCGTAGAATCCGCCGAAAAAAAAGGCGCTAAGGTCATAATCGCCGCCGCCGGCATGAGCGCTCATCTACCCGGCGTCGTCGCGGCGATGACTATTCTTCCCGTAATAGGCGTTCCCCTTAACGCCTCTGCCCTCAACGGATTAGACAGCCTTATGTCCATAGTCCAGATGCCGGGCGGAATACCGGTCGCTACGACGGCAATCGGCAAAAGCGGATGTATTAATGCCGCCCTTTTAGCCGTATCTATTCTCGCCTTATCCGATAAGACTCTGGCCGAAAAATTAAAACGATACAGAAAGGAAATGGCAGACTCGGTAATTAAAGCCGATGAAGAAATCAATAAAGAAAGCTAACATATCTTTAACTGGGGTTATAAAAGCCAAAGACTTTTATGTGGTTAAAGATGTAGCCTGAACGATTATTCCCGTATTTTAAATTTATATTTGCCGACAAATAAATTATAATATCCATAATAATATATTAATCAGATATAAAATTATATAAATATGCCAAAGATTAAGGATAAGCCTAAATTCGATCGTCCAAGAGAAAAATTTCTCAAAAAAGGACCGGATGCCCTTTCTAAAGCCGACCTTTTAGCTATAATACTCGGAAACGGCATAAAAGGAAAAAATGTTCAGGAATTAGCATCGCAAATTATTAAAAAATACGGCAATAAATTCCTTGACGTTACGATAAATGAATTAAAAACAATCAATGGAATCGGTCAGGCGAAGGCTTTGCAAATAGTTTCGGCAATTTCATTATTTAAAAGGTTTTATGAAGAAGATGCACAGAGAGAAATTACTATCCGTGATTATAAAGATGTTTTATCTTTGACCTATGATTTAAGAGATAAGAAAAAAGAATATTTGGTTTGTTTATACCTTAATGCAAAAAATATACTGATAAAAAAAGAAATTATAAGCATAGGTACGCTTGATAAGAGTTTAATTCACCCAAGAGAAATTTTTAATCCGGCGATTCAATTAAATTCAGCCTGTGTAATTATAGCTCATAATCATCCTACCGGAAATCCTCAGCCAAGTATAGAAGACGAAGAAGTAATGGGGAGAGTTATTCAAGCCGGCGAATTAGTGGGGATCCCGATACTTGATTTTATAATAATAGGTGACAATGATTACTACAGTTTTCATAAAAAAATAAGAAATCGGGAAAGAAGCAAGTTATATGACGGTTACGGTTATGTTGCGGAAGGAGTCCAGTTAACTTTATTCGATTTATTCGAGGGTGAAAGGACTAATGCTTTAATCAATGTTAACAGCGTTGAAAAAAATAGTATTAACTTTAAGAATATAAATACTTTAACGAAACAAAATAATCTTTTCGGTTATTTCCAAGCGCAGAATAGAAGATATCTTGGGAACAAATATAAATTGCTCGGATTTATCGAAGATATAGTCTCAGAAAAATGCGGAGCAATAGAATCATTTTGCGATATTTTTGCAGGCACTGGCGTTGTCGGGGAAAGATTCAATAAGCCGGAAATTAAAATAATTTCTAATGATTTTCTTTTTAGCAATTATGTCTGTCTAAAAACATTCTTGAGCACAAGCATAATTTTCATAGATATTGCCGAAAAAATAGACTATTTGAATAATTTAAAAGCGGATGTGGACAATTATTTTTCGATTAATTTTGGAAACACTTATTTTTCTTTAATAAATGCAAGGAAAATCGGGGCAGTCCGCGATGAAATAGATAAAATCGCATCAAACGAAGACGAAAAAAATATACTGCTATGCTCTTTAATATATGCCGCAGATAAAATCGCCAATACGGTAGGACATTACGATGCGTTTCGTAAAAATATGGATATGCTGCAACCGCTAAAACTTCTAATACCCTATATAAACTTTTCAAACAATTACAACAATGAAGTATA
The DNA here is from genome assembly GCA_021779895.1 of bacterium. GTDB lineage: Bacteria > SZUA-79 > SZUA-79 > Acidulodesulfobacterales > Acidulodesulfobacteraceae > Acidulodesulfobacterium_A. The sequence continues at coordinate 3,233 of JAJXZU010000153.1, read as the reverse complement.
TAAAATTGATGCAAATATTTTAATCAGAAAAATCTCCTGCGATGTACTCTATGTAGATCCTCCATACAATTCCCGTCAGTACTCGGATGCTTACCATCTTCTGGAAAATTTAGCCGAATGGAAAAAACCAAAAGTTGAAGGAGTAGCGAAAAAAATGGACAGGTCGCATATTAAAAGTTTATACTGTCTAAAAAATGCAGGATATTCATTTGAAGATTTAATTTCAAATGCGGATTGTAAGCATATTCTTTTGTCCTACAATAATACCGGCGAATCAAAAGACGGACGTTCGAATGCAAGAATAAAAGACGATAGAATAATACGAGTTTTAAAAAATAAAGGGGAAGTCGAAATTTTTGAGAGGAAATTCAAGGCGTTTAATGCAGGTAAAAGCACCGATGACGGAAATATCGAACGAATCTTTTATTGCAAGGTAAAATAAAAGTATAAATCTATTTATGAAAATTATGAAAAAACCATGGTCTATTACTACAACTCTAAGGAACCCTGAAAGACTAAGGGATTTCCTAATTATATTAAAACGACTTGAAAATTGCGAATGGAACCTCGAAAATCAAAAAAAATACCAGATTCTTCTCATAAAAGAAAGATATTACGGTTATGGAAATAATCAGTTTTATAATGGACTATCTCAGGATAATATCGATTTAATCGACAATCCTCAAAAAGATATTTCTTTCGATAAGGCAGAAGAAATATTCGAATCGAAAAAGTATAATGACTCCCCAATGAGAGGCAGACAATCTATAAATCCGCTAAAAAAATTCGGGTTCGTAATAATAAAAGACAAAAAAATCGTTATCACCGATTTAGGAAAACTTTTTTTAAATGAAAAATTCGACATGGGAGAAATATTTTTTAAAAGTTTTTTAAAATGGCAAATTCCTAACCCCGACAGCTATGACTACAGTTACGAAGAAGGATACGATATAAAACCTTTTATAGGAGTTTTACATCTTATCAGCCGTGTTAATGAGAAATATGCTTCAATAGGAAAAAATGAAAAAGGTATTAGCAAGAATGAATTCTCTTTATTTTGTCCAACTCTTATTAATTATAAAGATATAAACTCTTATGCGGAAAAAATTATTTCTCTTAGAAAAAAACTTGAAGGTGAAAGTAATCAGAAAAAAATAGATATTTTTAATCAATACCGGTATGAATTTGCAACTGAATTCTTAAGAACTTCTAGTAGCATAGAAATAAACAAATTATTAAATAATCTTAAAGATTACGGCGACAACGCATTAAGATATTTTCGCCTTACGCGTTATATTTATATCAGGGGCGGGGGCTATTATATCGATTTGGAACCGAGAAGATCGGTCGAAATCAAAAAATTATTAAATTTTGATAATGCAAAATCTCAAATTTTTGAATCCAAAGAATATTATCAAAGCTATATCTCCGATAATTCTAAACCCGAATTGCCATGGGAAACTATAAAAGAACTTTCCGAAATATCAAATAAATTATCAGAAGAAATAATACTGCTTGAAAAAAGATTAAAACTGCCTCGAAAATCATTTCCTGATTTAATAAAAATAGACAAAGAAACCATTAAAAAACTTATCGACGATTTAAGAGTTTATCGGAGAGAACTTCAAGAAAAAGAAAATTATCTAAAATCACAGGAAGTCGAACAAATTAAAAAATATATTGAAGAATTAAAAAACATAAACAAGTTCGATAATAGGTCTATTTTACTTGAAAAACTTATCTCCCTCGCACTCAACGCTTTAAATGATGCGATAGAAATAAAACCGAATTATCCGGTAGGAGACGATAACGAACCGACCTTTACCGCACCCGGAAATATGCCCGATATTGAATGTTTCTATGAAAAAAACAACGCCGTCTGCGAGGTTACGATGTTGACCGGGCGTAACCAATGGTATTACGAAGGGCAACCTGTAATGCGGCATCTGCGGGATTTTGAAAATAAACACAGCGATAAAAATGCATTTTGTTTATTTATCTCTCCAAAAATACATCGCGATACGATAAACACTTTCTGGACGGCAATAAAATATGAATATGAGGGCAAAAAACAAAGAATTATTCCTTTATCCATATCTAATTTTATAGAACTTATAAAAATATTAATAGAGATTAAGCAAAATGGAAATTTTTTGAAACACGGCGAACTCTTTAGACTATATAATGATATCTTGGAAAATTCAAAAATTATGCCCGATTCCGACAGATGGCTGAGAAATATTCCAAAAATCCTTATTTCTTGGAGAAAAAGCCTTAATTTAGATTAGATATTTATGAAATGCAATGTGATTTACAACGGTGACTGCGTAGAGATTTTAAACGGCGCTATAGAAGAAAATTCAATAGATCTTATTTTTGCCGACCCACCTTATAACCTGTCCGGTAACGCTTTAAAATGGATAGGAAACAAAACGGGCGGCGACTGGAATATGGTCAACGAAAACTGGGATAGAATTCCCGATGTGGAATATTTAAGATTTACGGAAAATTGGATTAAAGGCTGCTATAAGGTTTTAAAGAAGTCCGGCTCGATTTACGTTGCTTCCAGTTATCACAATTTAGCAGAAATTATAATGACTTTAAAACTACTTAATTTTAAGATTAACAATATCATTACTTGGTATAAAACCAATGCAATGCCGAATATGACGAAAAGGGTTTTTACTCATTCAACCGAATTTGTGGTCTGGGCAGTTAAAGGTTCGGGCTGGACATTTAATTATGAAACGGCAAAGGAAATAAATCCTGAAAAACAAAAAGACGGAAAAATAAAACAGATGCGGGATTTATGGAAAATGCCGCTTGTTCAGGGCAAAGAACGCGTTAGGAGTAAAAACGGAAAGGCTTTGCATCCGACTCAGAAACCCGAAGAAATGCTGAAAAGAATTATTCTTACTTGTTCAAACGAGAACGATACGGTTTTAGACCCTTTTCTGGGAAGCGGAACTACCGCGGTTATTGCCCAAAAATTCGGTCGAAAATGGATTGGGATAGAAAAAGAAAAAAAATACGTCGAAATTGCCGAAAAACGTCTTGGCATTAAAAAATAATAATTAAATAGGGATATTAAAAATGAAAAATACAATCGAAAAAAGATTTGCAGAAGCAAGAGCACTTTTAGAACTTACTTCAAATAACGAAGAGATTTTAAATACGGTGGAGGACATATCTGGAACCATTATTTCCGCGTACGGTAACGGCGGAAAGGTTTT
>JAJXZU010000091.1:0-5525 GCA_021779895.1 bacterium | reverse complement strand
GGTGCTACCGGAAATATTCAAATTTTGGGAATGTCGCAGGCGGAAGCCGAAGATGCGTTCCAGGCAATAGCGGAACTCGGGTTCGATTTGGGCGGAAGCGGTTCGGATTTAAGGACGCCTTCATGCTGCGCCGGACAGGCAAGATGCGAATTTGCGAATTACGATACTATGAAGATTTGCTATAACTTAACGGAAGAGTACCAGGACGAACTTCACAGACCCGCGTTTAATTATAAATTTAAACTGAAGTTTTCGGGCTGCGCAAACGATTGCGTCGCTTCGGCCGCAAGGTCAGACCTTGCTTTTATAGGAACGTGGAAAGACAAAATAAAAATCAATCAGGACGAAGTTAAAAATTATACTAAAAAATTTAACGTTCAAAAATACGTTCTCGATAAATGCCCCACGAAATGTATGTGGTTTGAAGGGGAGAACCTTGTTATCGACGACGAAAACTGCGTAAAATGCATGCACTGCATAAATGAAATGCCTAAAGCCCTAAGAGCGGGCGACGAAAAAGGCGCCTCTATTTTAATAGGAGCAAAAGCGCCTTTGGTTACAGGTCCTAGAATGGGAATGATGCTTGTTCCTTTTTACGATATAAACGAGGACGCAAAAAACGGCTATGAATGGCTGAAAGGTTTGATTTCCAATATGTGGGAATTCTGGGACGAATACGGAGTCAGCAGGGAAAGGATAGGAGAACTTATCGGAAGGGTAGGTTTAAATACTTTCTTGGAGGGCGTAGGATTAGAGCCGGTTCCTGAAATGGTAGAACATCCGAGAAGCAATCCGTTTATTAAATTCACGGAAGACGAAGATTAGTCGTTTCGGTAAAATCAATTAAATCAAAAGATACAGTATATAAATAAATTTGGAGGTTAATATGGCAGAAGAAGTTAAAAAGAAAAGGCTTACCGACATCGGACCCCATGATTATAACGAATATTTGTCACCTACTATAAAAAAGAATTACGGCAAATGGGCTTATCATGAAATTATTGATACCGGAACCATGGTGCATGTTGCGGAAAACGGCGATAAGCTATATACGGTAAGGATGGGTTCCCCAAGATTGGTCAGCGGAAGTTTCGTAAGAGACATATGCGATATAGCGGATAAATATTGCGGAGGCCATTTAAGATTTACTACGAGAAATAACGTCGAATTTTTAATAGAAGACGAAAAAAACGTTGAACCGCTTAAGAAAGACCTTGAAAAAATGGGCTATAACGTAGGAGGAATAGGCAATATAGTCGCCAATATAGTTCATACCCAGGGATGGGTGCACTGCCACACATCCGCAAGCGATGCTTCCGGCGTCGTTAAATCCGTTATGGACGAGTTGTACGAATATTTCGTCGAAGACAAACTTCCTTCGAAAACAAGGATTGCTTTCGCCTGCTGTTTAAATATGTGCGGTTCGGTTTCGTCTTCGGATATAGCAATCGTGGGAACTCACAGAAAACCGCCGAGAATAGATGCCGAAAGACTTAGAAACCTTTGCGAAATACCCAGCACTATCGCAGCTTGCCCTACTAACTCTATCAGGCCGGATACGGTTGACGGCAAACCCGGCGTAAAAGTCAACGAAGAAACTTGCGTGTTCTGCGGAAGCTGTTACACGGTGTGCCCGGCAATGCCCATTGCCAACGCCGAAAACGACGGTTTGTCGATATGGGTCGGCGGCAAGGTTTCAAATGCAAGAACGAAGCCCACATTCTCTAAATTAGCTATACCGTTTATTCCTAACGAACCGCCGAGATGGCCGGGAGTAGTCAATGCCGTTAAAACCATTCTTAACGCGTATAAGGACGGAGCCGAACCGGGCGAAAGGGTAGGCGAATGGATAGAAAGGATAGGCTGGCCGAGGTTCTTTAAAATTACGGGATTCCCGTTCACGAAATATCACATCGACGACTTCAGACTTGCCGAAACCACTATGAATTATTCTTCTCATACGCGATTATAATTTTTTAGATTTTATTAACAAAATTTAAATTGAGGAGTATCATATTATGACCGATGAAACAAAGAAAAAAGTCGAAGATAAAATAGTCGGGCTCGTTAAAGAGTATGCCGGCAAAAAGAGATTTAAGCCTATAGATATCGTCAAAGAGATGGAAAAAGAGTTTGCAAGCGAAGGATTGACTAAGGACGATATAAAAGGGGCGCTAAAAGAAATTATGGACGAGGAGAAGCTCGTCTATGGTTATGCCGGAGGCAGTTTTCTGACATTGCCGGAAAACCAGTAATCCTTAATAAAATATAAGCACAGTATATTTTATTGATAATATTGTTTAAAAAAATCTATTAATCTTATAATATTTATTATATATTTTGCGATATATAAGATAAGAAAGGAAAACTTATGCTTGAATTAAAAAAAGTAAAGAAGCCCGCGAAAATTGCGGTAAGTACGGGCGGAGGAATGTCTCAATCCCCGTTCAGACCTAAGTACGTCGAAAAAAAGCCGCCGTGTATGGATACATGTCCTAACGGAACTAAAGTCAGGGATTATATTCAGTTTATAGCGCAGAGCGAGTCTTACGACAGGCCTATAGACGAATCTCTCAAAACGGCGTTTTATATGCTTACGGAGTCTAATCCTCTGCCTTCTACAACGGGGAGAGTGTGTCCTCATCCATGCGAAGATGCATGCAACAGGAGCGAAAAAGATAAACCGGTCGCAATAAATGCTATAGAAATGTTTGTAGGAGATTACGGAATAAAAAATAATCTTCAGTTTAAGAAGCTGACGGAAGTTCCGAGAAAAGAGAAAATAGCCGTTATAGGAAGCGGACCGGCTGGGCTTTCCGCCGCATACCACCTTGCAATCAGGGGATATAACGTTACTATTTTCGAAAAATATGCGGAAACAGGCGGATATTTAAGATACGGCATTCCGCGTTTCAGACTTCCTTTAGATATTATCGATGCAGAGGTCGGACGCATTAAGAATCTCGGCGTAGAAATTAAAACCGGAGTTAATATCGGCACCGATATAACTATGGACAAGCTTAAATCTGAATTCGACGTTGTTTTTGTAGCCATAGGAACGCACCAGCCTATAAAAATGAATATGAAAGGAGCGGATTCGCCGAATGTTTATACCGGCATAGAGTTTCTTCAAAAAGCCGCTTCCGGCGAACTTAAAGACGCGGGTAAAGAAGTCGTCGTTATCGGAAGCGACAGCGCTATGGATGCGGGAATGGTAGCTAAAAGACTCGGCGCCAATGTAACGTTTATTTATAATAAAGGCACGTTGAACGATGTTTCGGAAATAGAAGAAAAAGGTTCCGCCGAAGTTAAAGAAGGAAATGCCGAGGGAATTAAATTTGAATTTTTATTCGCCTTAGATGAAATTATTACGGAAAACGGCAAAGCGTCAGCCGTCAGGCTGAAAAAAATGAAGCTTTCGGAAAAAGACGCTTCAGGCAGAGTCCATCCGATAATTATAGAGGGCGGACAAGAGCTTACGTTAAAATTAGATACTCTTATTTATTCATTCGGTCAGAAACCGGATTATAAAGGCTTGGATAATCTAACTAAAAATCCGAATAACGAATTTTTAAAAGTTGACGATAATTACCTTGTTGCGGGCGAAGATAAAGTTTTTGCAGGCGGCGATATATTAAAATTCGGATTGGTTACGGACGCTATCGGCATGGGAAGGTATGCGGCTTACGCCATACATAGAAAATTTACCGGAGAGCAGGTTATTAAAGATGAAAGAAGAATTATAAAATACGGAGATGCGGTTAACAGAGATGGCAAAAATATGTATATCGCATATTTTCAAACCTCCGAAAGGCAGAGAAGAACGTCGCGCGACCCTCAGGTAAGAGTTAAGGATTTTGACGCGATATTAAACGACATCAGTCTTGACGAACTCGTACTGGAATCTAAGAGGTGCATGAGCTGCGGCATGTGTTTCGACTGCGGCAGCTGTTTCGAATACTGCTCTCAAAGCGCCGTAAAAAAACTACCCAAGGGACAACATTTCGAATTTCATTTGGAAACATGCAACGGATGCAAAAAATGCGCGGAAAGCTGTCCGTGCGGATATATCGACATGGTTTAGGTTTAGATTTAAATAAACACAATTTTAATTAATTAAAATTTAGAGGAGGATTTACTTATGGCTGAACTCGATTATAACGGAAAAAAGATTCAAACGGACGATGAAGGTTATCTTCAAAATTTAGGCGACTGGGATAAAGGTCTCGCCGAAGCTCTGGCAAAAACCGAAAACGTTGAATTGACCGAAAAACACTGGAAGCTTATCGAATGGATAAGAAATTATTTCCAGCAGTTCCAGGTTGCCCCCGCTATTAAATCGCTTACAAAAGAAGTTATGACGCTTGAGAATTTACCGGACAAAAAAGAAGCAAACAAATTTATCTATGAATTATTTCCTGAAGGGCCTGCTAAACAATTAGCTAAAATCGCAGGACTTCCAAAACCTACGGGATGCGTTTAATCCTGTTCCGGTTTATTTATAAGTAAAGGGAGAAGAAATTTCATTCTTCTCCCTAAAATAAAAAATTTATTCAGGGGGGGAGTAAATATGGCGCCTCTTAATTTAACAACCGCTATATATTTATTATTTACATACACGGTCGGAGCAATATTCGTTATAGGAGTTGTTTTAAGAATATATCAATATGCGACGACTCCGCAACCCATTAAAATTATGCTTACTCCTGCTCCATTAACCAAGAGCGGAGCATTTGCCAGAGTTCTGGGGGAAGTTTTTTTCTTCAAAAGCCTTTTTAAATCGAATAAGGCTACCTGGGTTTTCGGATACCTTTTTCACATTTCGTTTTTCCTGTTAATATTCATGCACTTTTTAAGGCATTTTATTTATTCTAATCCTTTGCCGTGGTGGTATAATATATTTGTCGGCATCGGAATAGTTTGCGGCATCGTTATGGTGCTGTCCCTTTTTCTTCTTTTAATGAGAAGAGTAGTCATAGAGAGAGTCAAATTCATATCGCTGTTTCAGGACTATTTAATACTTATTCTTTTAATGCTTATAGGCTTAGCGGGACTGTCATTGAATTATGTTTTGACGCCTGCCGCTTTAACCGTCGTCGATAATCAGCTCGACCCATATATGAACGGGCTTTTAACGTTTCAGTTTACCAATATTCCGTCAAACCCCGTTTTTTTAATACATTACACGCTGGTTATGCTGCTTATATTATATATTCCGTTCAGCAAGGTAATGCATTTCGTCGGCATATTCTTTTCGCCGACCAGAAATATGGCGGATAATCCAATTGAAGAAAGATACTACAGACCTAATGCTAAAGATTTATCCATTTAAATATAAAAAATATAAAATAAATTTATATATTACATAATATAAACCTGCAATTTTGATTCATTCTATGAAGAATTAAACGGAGGTATAAACTGTATGGCTAAGCCAAAAAATAAATATAAAGTTCCGGTTCTGGACGGTAAAATTTCAATTCCAAAAATAGTTCCGGGCGCATCGGCGTATGAGCATATGATAG